>CAMWTD010000092.1 GCA_947177085.1 uncultured Desulfovibrio sp. | reverse complement strand
CGTCATGGGCGTCGCTCAGGCCGAGCTCGCGCTCGGAGCAGATCATGCCCATGGAAGGCTGGCCCCGCAGCTTGGCCTTCTTGATGACCGTGCCGTCCGGAAGGCGCGTGCCCACCAGGGCCACGGGCACGATCTGGCCTGTGGCCACATTGGGCGCGCCGCAGACGATGTCCAGTATCTCGTCGCCCCCCACGTCCACCTTGCAGCAGTGGAGGTGGTCCGAATTGGGGTGGGGCTCGCAGAGCGTCACCTTGCCGATGCGGATGTCGGCGATGTCGGCAAAAGGCCGGACGATGTCCTCGAGTTCGAGGCCGAGCATGGTCAGCCTGTCGCCGAGCGCCTCGGCCGTGCCTTCGTAGGGGGTAAATTCGCGGAGCCAGGAAAGTGAGAGCAGCATGGCCACATCCTTGCCGGGAAGGGAATGATCGGGGCGCGCCGCACCGCGCGGCGCAAGCCGGGCGAGAGTGACGGCGTGTTATTTAAATGACCAGACCGGAGGCGTGTCGGGCGCCCCCGGGTCGGGCAGGGGGCGCGCTTCGGCCTTGCCGCCGTAGCCGCCATATGCGCCCGCGCGCGGACGCTTGCGCGGCTCCTTTTCGGGCGGGGGCACATCGTCCAGCGTATTGCCGTAGGCGTCTGTATAGCCCATGCCGCCCTCGGCCGTGCGCGTGGGGGCGCCCCCGGGCATCACGTCCGAAGCGCGCGGCCCCCCCGGAGGCTCCAGTCCCGAATGGCGCGGGCTCAGGGCCGAGCGCGCCAGGGCCGGGCACGCCCATAGGGCCGTGACCGCGCAGAAGAAAAGGCAGCCCGCCAGCGCACGCGCCAGGGCCGGGGAGCCGCGGCGAATCATCCGGCTATGCGCCGCGCCCGAACTGGGCGAGGAAGCGCACATCGTTCTCAAAAAACATGCGCAAATCGCCGATGCCGTACTTGAGCATGGCGATGCGTTCCACGCCCATGCCAAAGGCGAAGCCGCTCACCTCGGGCGGGTAGTCCACCGCGGCGAACACCGCCGGGTCCACCATGCCGCAGCCGAGAATCTCCACCCAGCCCGTGCCCTTGCAGACGCGGCAGGGTTCGTCGCCCACATGGCCCGAACCCCCGCAGATGCAGCAGGAAATATCCACCTCGGCCGAGGGCTCGGTGAAGGGGAAGAAGCTCGGGCGGAAGCGCACGCGCGTGCCCGCGCCGAAGACCGAGCGCACAAAGGCCGTGAGGATGCCGCGCAAATGCGCCATGCTGATGCCGTCGCCCACCATGAGGCCCTCGATCTGGTGGAACATGGGCGTATGGGTGAGGTCGGAATCACGGCGGTAGACCTTGCCCGGGGCCACCACGGCGAGCGGCGGCCGCGTGGCCAGCATGGTGCGCACCTGCACCGGGGAGGTGTGCGTGCGCATGAGCACGGTCCCGGTGATATACAGGGTGTCCTGCATGTCGCGGGCCGGGTGCTCGGGGGGCATGTTCAGGGCTTCAAAATTGTAGTGGTCGATTTCCACCTCCGGGCCGGAGGCGATGTCGAAGCCGAGGCCCTGAAAGATGCCGCAAACCTCGTTCATGACCAGAGTGGTGGGATGGAGCGAGCCCTGCCAGAACGAGCGCCCCGGCATGGAGGCGTCGAAGCGTGCGAGCGCGGCGGCCTCGCGCCCGGCCTCGATGGCGGCCTTGCGCGCGGAAAAAAGCTCGCTCAGGCGGCCCTTGACGCGGTTGGCGGCCTGTCCGGCGGCCGGGCGGTCCGCCGGGTCAAGGGCGGGCAGTTCCCCCATGATGCGCGCGAGCCTGCCCTTGCGGCCAAGAAACTCCACGCGCAGCTCTTCCAGCGCATCCAGCGACCCGGCCTTGGCGAGCCCCTTTTCCAGTTCCGGCGCAAGGCCCTCCAGTGCTGCCATGAGATCCATGCCAATCCCCCATGCTCGCAGGGTGGCCGGGCGGCAGGGAGGCGGCCCGGCAGGAGGGGCCCGGCCCCTTATTTCTTCAGGGCGGCCTTGGCCAGTTCCACCACGGCCGCGAAATCGTCCTTGCGCTCAATGGCGAGGTTGGCGAGCACCTTGCGGTTCAGGCCGATGCCCGCGAGCTTGAGCCCGTGCATGAAGCGGCTGTAGGAAAGGCCGCCCGCGCGCGCGCCCGCATTGATGCGCATGATCCAGAGGGCGCGGAAATCGCGCTTGCGCTGCTTGCGTCCGGCAAAGGAGTTTTGCCACGCGCGCTCAACGGCCTCGCGCGCGGTGCGGTAGAGGCGATGACGCGCGCCGCGGAAGCCCTTGGCCGCATCAAGAAATTTTTTGTGCCGACGATGGGTGGTCATTCCTCTCTTTACACGCATGGGTGTTCCCTCCTTCACCCGGCAAGGCGGAGGCGTGCCCGCCGGGGGTAGCGTACTTCACACGCCCGGGCGCAGGGCGCGCCGGGAAGCGGACGCCGCAAGGCCCGGGCCCCGCATGGGGCCGGGCGCGCACGCCCGCCAAGGCCGCACAGGGCGCGGCCCAAAAACCTTCTAGCCGTTGGGCAGCATCCGCCTGACGGCCTTCTCGTTGGCCTGGTCCACCAGGGTGGCCTGGCCGAGGCGCATCTTGCGGCCCGGGGACTTCTTGGTGAGGATGTGGCGCATATTCTGGCGGCGGCGGCGGTACTTGCCGCTGCCGGTGAGCTGGAAACGCTTGGCGGCGGCGCGCCGGGTCTTGATCTTGGGCATGACGCACTCCTTGTGATTCCGGCGGCCATCCCGGACGCCGGGGCTGCATAGTGCCGCAAAAACCTTGCGGCCGCAAGGGGATTATTTTTTCGGCACGAGGAGCATCTGGAGGGTGCGGCCCTCGGCGCGGGGCTCCTGCTCCATCTTGGCCACATCGGCCAGGTCTTGCACCATGCGCTCGAGGATGGCGAGGCCCCGGTCCTTGTGGACGATCTCGCGGCCGCGGAAGAACACCGTCACCTTGCAGCGGTCGCCGTCCTCGAGGAAGCGGCGGATATGCCTGAGCTTGGTCTCGTAGTCATGGTCGTCGGTCTTGGGCCGGACCTTGATCTCCTTGATCTGCACGACGCTCTGGCGCTTCTTGGCCTCGGCCTTCTTTTTCTGCTGCTCGTACTTGAACTTGCCGTAGTCCATGATGCGGCAGACAGGGGGCTCGGAATTGGAGGCCACCTCCACGAGGTCGAGCCCCGCCTCCTTGGCGAGCGCGATGGCCTCGTTGCGCGGCAAGATCCCGAGCTGGTCGCCCTCGGCCCCGATGACGCGCACCTCGCGCGCACGAATGGTCTCGTTGCGCCGGACGCCGTCCTGCGGCATGTCGCGGCGCATTCTCATGTTAGGAGAAGCTATAGCGCATCCCTCCTCGCTTGAAGGGCTCCTCGGCGTCCGCGCGAACAAGGGCGGCGACCTCCGCCACGGACTTGAGCCCCAGGTTCTCCCCGCTGCGCAGGCGCACGCTCACGCCGCCGGCCTGCACTTCCTTCTCACCGACAACCAACATGTACGGAACCTTGGCAAGCTGGGCCTCGCGCACCTTGAAGCCGAGCTTCTCGTTGCGCGTGTCCTCGCCCGTGCGGATGCCCAGTTCCAAAAGCTCGCCGCGCAGGCGTTTCGCGGCGGACGCTGCCTCGTCCGTCACCGTGAGCAGGCGCGCCTGCTCCGGCGCGAGCCAGGTGGGCAGCGCCCCGGCATAATGCTCGATGAGCACGCCGATGAAGCGCTCCACCGAGCCCATGATGGCCCGGTGCACCATGACCGGGCGGTGGCGCTCGCCGTCCTGCCCCACATAGACGAGGTCAAAGCGCTCGGGCAGGGTGAAGTCCACCTGGATGGTGGAACACTGCCACTCGCGGCCCAGCGAGTCCAAAAGGCGCACGTCGATCTTGGGGCCGTAGAACGCGCCGTCGCCGGCATTGATCTCATAGGGGAGGCCCGTCGCCTCCACGGCGCTGATAAGCGCGCCCGTGGCCTGCTCCCAGGCCTCGTCCGTGCCGATGCTGCTCTCGGGCCGCGTGGAAACGGCCACCTTGTACTCGAAGCCAAAGAGCTCCATGAGCGCGCGGATAAGATGGATGACGCCCAGGATCTCGCCCTGGAGCTGTTCGGGCGTGCAGAGGATGTGCGCGTCGTCCTGCGTGAACTGGCGCACGCGCAAAAGCCCGTGCAAAACGCCGCTTTTTTCGTGGCGGTGCACCACGCCGAGCTCGAAATAGCGCTGCGGCAGGTCGCGGTAGCTGTGCAGCTCGTGCCGGTAGAGGAGCATGTGCCCGATGCAGTTCATGGGCTTGATGCCGTAGGCGTCTTCCTCTATCTGCGTGAAATACATGTTTTCACGGTAGTGGTCGTAGTGGCCGGAACGCTGCCACGTCTCCACGCGCAGAAGCTGCGGGCCCTGCACGATGTCATAGCCGCGGCGCAGGTGCTCCTTGCGCCAGAAATCCTCAAGGATGGTGCGCACGAGCATCCCCTTTGGCAGCCAGAACACCATGCCAGGGGCCACGTCCTCATGAAAGGTGAAAAGCGAGAGCTCGCGCCCGAGCTTGCGGTGGTCGCGGCGCTTGGCCTCCTCCAGCTTGTGCAGGTAGGCGTCGAGGCTTTTTTTGTCCGCGAAGGCCGTGCCGTAGATGCGCGAAAGCATGGGATTCTTTTCGTCGCCATGCCAGTAGGCCCCGGCCACGCTCATGAGCTTCGAGGCGCGCGCAAATCCCGTGTGCGGCACGTGCGGGCCGCGGCAGAGGTCCGTGAAGTCGCCGCAGGTGTAGAGCGAGACCGTATCGCCGGGAAGATTCTCGATGAGCTCCACCTTGTAGGTCTCGCCCATGTCCTTGAAGCGCTCAAGGGCGACGGCCTTGGCAACGTCCTCGCGGGTGAAGGGCAGCGCCGCCTCCGCCATTCGCTGCATCTCGCCCTCGATGGCCGCGAAATCCTCGCTGGAGAAGGGGCGCTCCACATCGAAATCGTAGTAGAAGCCGTTGTCGATGGCCGGGCCGATGGCGACCCTGGCTTTCGGGAAGAGCTTTTTCACGGCCGCGGCCATCACATGGGCCGTGGAATGGCGTATGAGCGCAAGACCCTCGGGGGAATCGGCGAACACGGGCTCAAGGACGGCGCAGCCTTCGGGCACGGGCGCGGAAAGGTCCAAAAGACGCCCTTCGGCCTTTTCCCCTGCGGCCGCATCCGCATCGACTGCGCGCGCGGCCGCCACCGTCTTGAATTTCTTCCCGCTCAGGGCCTCACGCAAGACATCGGCCACAGTCGCGCCGGGGGCGGCGCTGACTGGGCGGCCCTCCACAAGGACATCCATATATGAGCTCCTTGGAGCCGCGCGCCCCAGGCCACGCGGAACAGCCTTGTGCAACGGCGTGGAGCCCGCGCGCATGGCGGCGCGGGCCATGCAAAACAAATGGGGAGGCAAGCTCCCCATTTCGATCGACGCGCGCCTCGGGGCGGCGTCCCTATGCCTGGGGGAATGCTCCCCTTTCCTGCAAATTGGTAGGAACGAGCAGACTTGAACTGCTGACCCCTTCCGTGTCAAGGAAGTGCTCTAGCCACCTGAGCTACGCTCCTACACAGCGCAAAAGGCGTTATAGGCGGGGACGCGGATTCCGTCAAGTATTTTTTACCGCTCCCGCCACATTTGTGCGGCCGGCCGCTCCCTGCCCCCGCCGGGCGCGCGCCTTGACAAGGGGGGCCCGCCGTGCAGACAATGCGCCATGCCCGAGCACCGCACATCAAAAGTTCCGGAGCAGTCGCCATGGCAGGCCCCGGCAGGCGTTCCCGGGGAATCCCCGCGAGAGCCGTCCCCGACCGGGCCCTTCCCGGAAATCCTCCCTGGCGGTCCAGGCCCCCGACGCCGGAGCTTCCGACCCGGCTGGCGCGGGCTCGCCCTCGTGCTCGCCCTGGCCGCGCTCGCCTGGGTTTACCTGGAACTCGCGGCCGAAGGCATGAGCTACGAATGGCAGTGGAACCGCGTCTGGCGGCATTTCGGCCGCTGGACCGCCCACGGCTTCGTGGCCGGGCCCCTGCTCGAGGGGCTCGTGATGACGCTCGGCATCGCGGCCGCGGGTTTTTGCCTGTCAACGCTGCTCGGTCTCGTTGCGGCCGTGTGCCGCCTGTCGCCCTGGCCCTTCTGCCGCCTCGCCGCCGGGGCCTATGTGGAGCTCTTGCGCAACACGCCCTTGCTGCTCCAGCTTTTTTTCGTCTATTTCCTTCTGTCGCCGCTCTTTTCGCTGGGGCCCTTCGGCTCCGCCGTGCTGGCGCTGGGGGCTTTTGAAGGGGCCTACATGGCCGAGCTCTTCCGGGCGGGCCTCCTCAGCGTGCCCCGCGGCCAGTGGGAGGCGGCCCTCAGCCTCGGCTTCGGCCTTGGCGAGTCCCTGCGGCTCGTCATCCTGCCGCAGGCGGCGCGCAACATGCTGCCGCCCATTACGAGCCAGGTCGTGACCCTCATCAAGGATACGTCGCTCGTGAGCGCCATCGCCGTGGCCGACCTCACCATGCGCGCCCAGGCCATCATCGCCGAGACCTTCCTGGCCTTCGAGGTCTGGCTGCTCGTGGCGGCCATCTACCTTGCGCTGACGCTCTGCGCGTCCGTCCCCGGCTGGCTGCTGGAACGCCGCAACGGCCCGCAACCCGAGGCCGCCGCGGATTCCTGATGCCGCCCCTCACCCCAAACCGGGAGAACATCCATGCCAAGCCCTGCCCACTTCATCGCCCTCTTGAAACTGCGCCGACTGCCGCTTGCCGGCGCGCTCGCCTGCCTCCTGCTGCTGGCCTTTTGCCTCCTCACGCAGGGGACCGCGCTGGCGGCTTCCGAAAAGCTGCCCCCCTCGCTCATCGACAAGGTGCTCGACCGCGGCGTCCTGCGCGTGGGCTTTTCCTCCTTCGTGCCCTGGGCCATGCAGGACAAGAACGGCGAATTTATCGGCTTTGAGGTGGACGTGGCCCGCCGCCTCGCCAAGGACCTCGGCGTGGAGCTGCAACTCGTGCCCACGCGCTGGTCGGGCATTATCCCGGCGCTGCTCGCCGACAAGTTCGACATCATCATCGGCAGCATGAGCGTCACCCCGGAGCGCAACCTCAAGGGCAATTTCACCATCCCCTACGACTACGCCACCATCGAGGCCGTGGCCAACAAGGAAAAGACCAAGGGCATGAAGTTCCCCGAGGACTACAACAAGCCCGAGGTCGTCATCGCGGTGCGCAGCGGCAGCACCCCGGCGCTGGCCGCCAAGAAGCTCTTCCCCAACGCCACGGTGCGCCCCTTTGACGACGAGGCCCCCGCCGTGCAGGACGTCATTGCCGGGCGCTCGCACCTCATGCTCTCGTCCGCGCCGCTGCCGGCCTTTTCCGTGCTGCGCAATCCCGAGGTGCTCTACCAGCCCACCACGGAGCCCATCTCGCGGCAGCCCGTGGGCTTTCTTATCCGCAAGGGCGACGTGGATTCGCTCAACGTGCTCGACAACTGGATCCGCACGGCCGAGGAGGAAGGCTGGCTCAAGGACCGCCGCAACTACTGGTTCCACAGCACGGACTGGGAGAAGCTCGTCCGATGAGGAAGGCCGCCGGGCCGTCCGGGGAGGCCGCGACCGCCGCCTCCCCGGGCCCGCAACGCGCACCCGCCGAGGCGGCCTCCTGGTCGCCCTTCCGCGCCTGGGGCCGACGGCCCGGGGCAAGGCGTCCGGCCTGGCCCGACGCGCTGGCGTTCTGCCTGCTGCTCGGGGGCGCGGCCTGGTGCGTGTGGCGGGCGGCGCGCCTTCCGCAATACCACTGGCAATGGTCCGTTCTGGAGGAATTTCTCGTGCGGCGCGGGGCCAACGGCCAGTGGGAGGCCGGGCTGCTTCTGCGCGGCCTGGGCGTGACCCTGCGCATCGGCTTCTGGAGCATGACGCTGGCGCTCCTCACGGGCGTGCCCGTGGGCCTTGCCGGGGCCCATGCGCGCGGGCTGGCCGCCGCGCCCACGCGCGTCTACGTGACCATCATCCGCAACACGCCGCCCCTGGTACTCATTTTCTTCCTCTATTTTTTCGCGGGGAATCTCCTGCCCGTGGCCGCGCTGGAAGAGGTCGTCCGGCATCTCCCCGAGGCCCTGCGCGCGGGCGTGGACTGGGGCTTCGCGCCGCCCGGGCAAATGGACAGGATGCTCGCCGCGGTGCTCGCGCTCGGCCTCTACGAAGGGGCCTATGTGGCGGAAATCGTGCGTGGCGGAGTGGAGAG
>CAMWTD010000091.1 GCA_947177085.1 uncultured Desulfovibrio sp. | reverse complement strand
CTTCTGCCTGTGAGCGCGCCCGCGGCCGAGAGCGCGTCCAGCAGGGTCGCGCCCTGGGTGAGCGCGGCCACCGCCTCCCTGGCGTCGGGAAGGCTCGCGCCCGGAAGCGCCGGGCTCGCGGCACCGCACGGCCCGCTTGCGGGCACGCCGCCCAAATCGTCAAGAAGCTGACGCCAGAATTGCCGCAGCCCGGTGAGCCAGATGCCGCGAGCCTCGCGCTCGTGGCCCGAAAGCGACGCCACAGTGGCGAAGCCTTCGGCGTCAAAGCCCGTCTCCCACACGCGCATCCGGGAGCACATTTCGGGCGCGAGGCCCTCCCGCCAGCGCCCCGTCGCGAGATAGCCAAGCGCGAGCCGCGCCACGGGCCCGGCTTCGGGCTGGCGGCGGCAGGCTTCGCCCCAGGGGCAGGGCTGCCCGAAGCCGCAGGGATGGCAGTCAAGCGCCGGTTCGAGGCAGCAGCAGCCTTCGAGATAGGGCCCGGTGTCCCAGGGCTGGGCCGTGGCGAAAAAGAAGGCCAGGGAGGGCACGCCGAGCCCCGCGGCGAGATGCATGGTCCCGGTGTCATTGGTGACGAGCAGGCGCGCGCGGCGCAGCAGCGCGGCGAGCTTGGGGATATCCGTCGCGCCCACGGCGCTCACGAAGGGATGCCGGGCCGCGCGGGCATAGGCCTCGGCCAGCGGGGCCTCCCCGGGGGATCCCAGGAGCACCGGGCGGATGCGCGCCTCGCTCCACAGGCGGTCGCCCAGGGCGGCGAAGCGTTCCGCCGGCCATTGCCGCCTGGCCTCGCTGGCCCCGAGCTGGAAGGCCACATGGCCCCCGTCCGGGGTTTCGCCCGCGGCCGCCAGAAAGGCGTCGGCCCAGGCAAGGGCCTCCGGCGCGGGCTCGCGCAGCGAAAAGCGGCTCCCGGCCCCGGGGCCTTGCCGCCCGATGAGGGGCTGCGCGGTCATGCGGAACATGTCAACCACATTAAAGGGCGCGTTGAGGCGCTGGCGCGTGGCCACGCCGAGGAAGGTCGCCCACAGGCCGTGATTCACGCCAAAACCCTCGGCGTCGAGGCCGAAGCCCAGCGTCTCCCCGGGCCCGGGCGCCAGAAGTCGCGTCAGGAGCCGCGCGGGCAGGGTGGGGGTGAGGTTGAGCACCAGCGGAGCCCCGGCCTCGACCCGCAGGTTGCGTGCAAAACCCATGAGGTCGGCCGCGGCCCCCTGCCATGAGCGGTCAAGCCGGGCCATGAGGCGCGCGCCGGGAAGGGTCCATACCGTATCCACATGCCTGAGCAGCGGCGTCGCTGGCGCGAAATTTTCCAGGCAGAGCAGGCCCACGCGGCGGCCTGCCGCGGCGAGATCGCTCAGCAGGGGCTGGCTTTGCAGCAAGTCCCCGAAGCGCGTCAGATTGCAGACAAGAACGTCAACGCCCATGCGTTGTCCCCGGCCGCTAGGCGAGGCTCGCGCGTTCCGAGCCGCCGTCGAGCATGTTCAGGGCCAGTTCCCGCTCCTGGCGGAAGCGGTTGCGCACGGCCTGCTGCACCTGCGCGGTGGAGGAGCCGAACTGCCCCGCGCGGATCTTGTAGACATTGCTGATGAGCTTGCGCTCGTAGCCCGCATCCTCGGGCTTGCCGCTCACGTCGTCGGCGCGGTCGAAGATGCGCGCCGCGCCCGCGGGCCCGTGCTGCACGGCCGTGCTCCAGATGACTTCGCGCATGGCGGGCGAGAGGGTGTCGGCCTCAAGGCCGGTGCGCTTGACGATGGCCTCCAGCGCGGGCCGGTAGTGGCTTTCGCGGATGAAGGATTCCTGAAGCTCCTCGAAGCGCTCCGGTTGTTCGGCGGCGATGGCGCGCCAGGCGTCGGGCATGGCCCCCTTGCGGCTGCCGGTGTCCGCCGGGCCGGCCTTGCGCAGGCGCTGGGCGATATCCGGCGCTTCGCCGTCGAGGAAGTTGAGGAAGCTCTTCATGCTGCCCACTCGCGAGGCGATCTGGTACTTGCCGTAGGAGGTTCCGCCCGTGCGGTCATAGCCGATGGCCGCGATGCCGTCGCCGCCTGATTCAAAGCGCGCGGAGAGGCGGCCCATGCCGGTTTCGGCGGGAGCGGCGCTCTTGCGGCCGCGCTTCACGCCCTGCGCGCCAGCCGCGCCATCGGTACGCGTCACGTTGCGGGTATGGATAAAGTCGGCGGAGGTGAGGGCGAAACCCCGGCCGTTGTTGGCCGCCGCCCGGGTGAGCGAGCGCAGTTGCCGCGCCGCGCCCATGTTGCGGGCGGCATCCAGCGCGGAACCTCCGGAAAGCCCCTGCATGAGGCCGTCCATGGCCCGCGTCTGGGCGATGTCCGCCTGGGCCTTGGTGAAATTCTGCGAGCGCAAAAGGTCGCTCGGGCTGCGCCCGGCGAGCACGGTGTTGCGCAGGGGAAGCGTGGTCGTGTCCTCGGGCAGGCGCGCCACCTGCGGCCTGAACAGGGTTGTGCGGGCGTCCCCGGAAGCGGGCGCCGCCGCGGATGCGGCGGCAGCGCCGGCCTTCGCGGTCGCGGCGGCGTTCCTGCCCTTGGCGGCAGCCGCAGCGGCCGTGTCGGCGGCCGCCTTTTGGGCGGCCTGGCCTTCTCCGGCCATGAGGGCCGCGAAGCGGGCCCTGTCAGCGCCTTGCGCCTGGGACTTCTTGCCGGATGCCGGGCCAGAAGCCGGGACCTGCGCCTGCTGTTCCGCGGGGGGGCGTATGAGCCAACCAGAATATGCCATCGCTATCTCCTCCGGCAGGGTGGACCTGCCATGCGCGAAGGAGATAGCAAGGAAGATGCCAAGGCGGGAAACATGGCGGCGACGCGGGCTTTCAGGCCGGGGGCCGGCCGCCCTGTCGCCCGCGCCAAAATGCCGACAGCGCCGCCCTAGCGCGGCCCGAGGGCCTCCCCCAGCTCCCGAGCCAGGGCGTCGGCGAAAGAGGTGGGCAGCGCATTGTGGCGCGGCTCCTCGTGGGGGACGAGCAGGCCGAGGCGCATCTGGCTCGAGCCCACGGCATTGCGGCTCGTGATGTTCTTGAGCCGGGCGCGGCTCGGGCGGGCGTGGCTCGGCACCTTGCGCTGCACGAGGAGCACGTCGGCCAAAAGACCGTGGCCGCCGCCGCCGGAGAAGCGCGCGGGGGCTCCGTAGCCCGCCTTCACGATCTCCTCCAGCGCCTCGGGGCTTACCGTGCCCTCGTCCAGCAGGGAGACCTGGAGGATATAGCCCGCCTCGCTCGGGTTTTCCACAAGGGCGATGCGCGTCCTGTCGAGCCTGCGCCCGGCGTGGGCGGGCAGGCGCAGGGCGCGGCCGGTCATGTCACGTACGTCCACATACATCTTGTCCGGCACGTCCCCGCGCTCGATGGGCGAGAGCGCGCCTTCGCGCAGCACGCGGATCTCGGCGCTCTCGGCCTCGCGCTGGCGGATGCAGGAGGTGAGGACCGCGGCCAGCACGGCGACGGTCAGGAAGGTGAGCAGGGGCAGTCGCGCGGGCATGGCAGTCTCCGTGATGGGGGGCCGTCGTCGGCGCGGACGCCGCAAAACGGGGGACGCCGCCTGGGCGGAGGCGGCGGCGCGCAAGGCCCGGTGGCCGCGCGCCGTCCATTCTATAGCCCGGAAGCGACCCCGCTGTCCACCTTGCGGCATTTCGGGCCCGCGCACTTGACGCAGCGGGCGTTTGACGTATCTTGCCCCTGCGTGTGATGTGGAAACCGCAACCGCAAAGGGCAACAGCATGGCCAGGCAACTGATCATTGTGGAGTCTCCCGCCAAGGTGAAGACCATCAGGAAGTTCCTCGGGCCGAGCTATTCGGTGCAGGCGAGCGTGGGGCATGTGCGCGACCTCCCCGCGAGCTCGCTCGGCGTGGACGAGGCCAACGACTTTGCGCCGCAATACGAGATCATCGACAAGAAGAAGGACGTGGTCAGCGCCCTGCGCGCCGCCGCCGCCAAGGCGGACACCGTCTACCTCGCGCCCGACCCGGACCGCGAGGGCGAGGCCATCGCCTGGCATGTGGCCGAGCTCATCCGCGACAAGGCCAAGGACATCAAGCGCATCCAGTTCAACGAAATCACCGAGCGCGCCGTGCGCGACGCCCTGGCCCATCCGCGCGAGCTCAACGCGCAACTGGTGGACGCGCAGCAGGCGCGGCGCGTGCTCGACCGCCTCGTGGGCTACAAAATTTCGCCGCTGCTCTGGAAAACCATCAAGCGCGGCATCTCGGCCGGGCGGGTGCAGTCCGTGGCGCTGCGCCTCATCGTGGAGCGCGAGGCCGAGCGCGAAGCCTTCGTGCCCGAGGAATACTGGCCCTTCCACGCGCTGCTTGCCGCGGACGAGCCGCCGCTCTTCCGCGCCGAGCTCACAAAAATTTCCGGCAAGAAGGCCCAGGTGCGCAACGCCGCCGAGGCCGACGCGCTCGAGGCGTCGCTTGCGGGCAAGCCCTTCGTGGTGGAAAAGGTGGAGGAAAAGGAGCGCGAGCGCGCGCCCCAGCCGCCCTTCATCACCTCCACCCTCCAGCAGGCCGCCAACCAGCGCCTCTCCTACGGGGCCAAGCGCACCATGAGCATCGCCCAGCGCCTCTACGAGGGCGTGGAGCTGGGCGAGCGGGGCCTCACCGCGCTCATCACCTATATGCGCACGGATTCCACGCGCATCGCCGACGAGGCGCGCGCCGCCGCCAAGGCCTTCATCGGCGGGAATTTCGGCAAGGAATACCTGCCCCCGCGCGCCCGCATCTACAAGGCCAGGGGCGGCGCGCAGGACGCGCACGAGGCCATCCGCCCCGTGGACGTGACGCTTACCCCGGACCTGGTGCGCGCCTGGCTGCCGCCTGAGCAGTACAACCTCTACAGCCTCATCTGGTCGCGCTTCGTGGCCTCGCAAATGGCCTCGGCGCGCTTCCACGACACCACGGCGGCAATCTCCTGCGGGCACACGCACTGGCAGGCCAGGGGCGAGCGCCTGCTCTTCCCCGGCTATCTGGCCGCGTGGCCGCGCGCGAAGGAGGAGGCCGGCGCGCTTCTGCCGCCGCTCGCCAGGGGGCAGGCCCTGCGGCTCGAAAAGCTGGAAAAGGAGCAGAAATTCACCCAGCCGCCGGCGCGCTACAGCGAGGCGACCCTTGTGAAGGAGCTGGAAGACCGCGGCATCGGCCGCCCCTCCACCTATGCGGCCATCATCACCACCCTGCAGGATCGCGACTATGTGCGCCTCGAGGCGCGGCGCTTCGTTCCCACGGATCTGGGCCGCGTGGTTTGCCGGCAGCTCGTGGAACATTTCGGCAAGCTCATGGACGTGGGCTTCACCGCGCATATGGAGGAAGGGCTCGACAAGGTGGCCGAGGGCGGCGTGGACTGGGTGGACCTGTTGCGCGCCTTCGCCGCGGACTTCAACCCCACGCTGGACGCGGCCGCCAAGAACATGCGCAGCGTCAAGGGGGGGCTCCCCACCGACGTGCCCTGCCCGGAATGCGGCAAGCCGCTGGTCATCAAGTTCGGCAAGGCCGGGGCCTTCCTCGCCTGCACGGGCTACCCGGAATGCCGCTACACCAGCAATTTCGCGCGCAACGAGGACGGCAAGGTGGAGGCCGTGACGCCGGAAAAGCCGCAGTTTGAAAAGGTGGGCCAGTGCCCGCGCTGCGGCCGTGACCTCGTCATCAAGACCTCGCGCACCGGCAGCCGCTTCATCGCCTGCACGGGCTACCCCGAGTGCGACCACGCCGCGCCTTTCTCCACGGGCGTGGCCTGCCCCAAGTGCGGCAAGGGAACCCTGGTTGAAAAGAGCACGAGGCGCGGCAAGGTCTTTTATTCCTGCGATCAGTACCCCCAGTGCGATTTCGCCCTCTGGGACATGCCCGTGCCCGGCCCCTGCCCGCGCTGCGGCTCCTCCTATCTGGTGGAGAAAAAGCGCCGCGACGGCGTGAAGGTGCTCTGCCCGGTCAAGGGCTGCGGCTATGTGCGGCCCGACGGCGAGGGCGACGAGGGCGGCGCGGCGGCCCCGGGAGGCGCGCATGGCCTCCGTTGAAAAGCATCCGCTGCTGGACGGCGGCCCGCTCTCGCTCACGCCCACCGGGGCTGAAGCGGCCGACGGCGCGGATGTTCCCGTGCTCCTGCTCCTGGGCGACGGTCCCGTGGCCCGGGCCCTGGGGCGTCTCGCCGCCGAGTGCGGCTTTGCGGTGGACATGGCCCTGTGGGAGGCCGCCCCCCCGCCGGAGGCGGATGCCGGGGACGGCACATCTGAAGATGCATCGGGTTCCGCGCCGGATATCCCCGGGCTGCGCCGTTATATCCGCCTTTTGCCGGACGAGGGGGCGGTAGAGCGGTGCGCCGTGGGCCGACGGCATTATGTCTGCATCTTCCCCGGGGACGAGGCCGCGGCCACGCGCGCCCTTGAGGACGTGCTGGCGAGCCACGCCTTCTTCGTGGGCCTGTGGGCCACGCGGGCCGAGCGCGAGCGTATCTGGGCGGCGCTCAGGGGGGCCGGCGTGCCCGACGCCGAGCTCGCGGCCGTGCGTTGCCCCCTCGGCTTAGGCGACCTTGACGACATGGGTGGGCCCGCGGCCTCGGCCGTGCCCGTGCTGGCGGAACTCCTTGCCGCGCGCGCCGGCGGTCGCCAGCGCGGCCGCCTTGAGGATTGACGCCGCGGCCCCGCCGGATTAGTGGTTAAGGAATGGGCCGGCAGGGCGCGCACGCCCGCAACTTCCCCGGCCCGGCGAGGTTCGGATGGAGTACGCGCTCGGCGCGGTATGCGTCGTCTTCCTGATTTTCCTGCTCATGGAGTCCAAGCGCAAGGCCGCGCGCATCGTGCAGGCCGTTGCCGAGGAAAAGAGCAGGATCGCCGACGATTCCGGCATGACCGCGAGCCTCGGCGTCTTCACGCCGGACACGCAGACCACGGTCGTCATTGGCGCTTCGGAAGAGCTCGGCGTGTTCTATTACCGCATGCTGCGGCAGAGCAAGGTCATCATCAGGAGCCGCATCAACCTCGCCAATCTGGCCCGCGTGGAGCTGCTCGTCAACGGGCAGCCCGTGGGCATTGCCACCGGCTCGGAACAGCTCACCACGTCGCTCCGCGCCACGGAAATTTCCGACAGGACCATCTCCCTCTTTTCCACGGACGCCATCCGCAACATGCAGCGCGCGGGGCTGCGCGTGGTCTTTTTTGACGAGAACGGCGTGGAAAAGAGCCTCGAGATCACCTCCCTGCGCTCCGAGGACGAGCGCCACCGCTTCGAGCGCGTCCAGCTCCTCAAGACGACCATCTGGTGGGTTGCCTTCCTCCAGATGGCTATCCGACAGGCCCGCCAGGTCCGCGCGCGCCTCGCGCCGGACACGTAGGCGACGCGGCCGGGCGTCCCCTGGATTGGGAGAAGAAAAATTTTGTCAATTATTACGCTTGGTTGTGTTACAGGAATACGGTAATTTATCCCACTGAAATCATTTGGTATTTTCAGGGGCAGCTTCCAAGCCCTTGCCGCGCGCCTTTTCTTGCATTTTCGCCGCCAATGTGCTTAGTAAAAGGGGTTCGCCCCCATCGCCAGGCCTGGACGCCGCCCCTTGGCGGTCCGATGTCCTTGCTTCATGTGGCTTTTCAGCGCGCGCCGCGCGTTTTTCGGAGTGACCCATGACTCGACGCCTTCCCCGCAAAACCGTCCTCCTTCCGGGCCTTGTGCTCCTGCTCACGTTGGCGCTTGCCGCCTGCGACGACGACAAGAAGGCCGGGCAGGTCCCGCTGATGCCCGTGGCCGTGTATGAAGTCACCGTGGCCGACGCGCCGTGGCCCGCCGAATACCAGGCGCAGGCCTCGGGCTCGCGCGCTGTGGAGGTGCGCTCGCGCGTGGAGGCCATCATCGAGAAGCGGCTTTATGACGAAGGCGACTATGTGAAGGAGGGGCAACTGCTCTTCCAGCTCGAGCGCGACCAGTACGAGGCGCGGATGCAGCAGGCGCAGGCCCAGTACATCAATGCCGAGCGCGAGTGGCAGCGCGTGCGCCCGCTCTACCAGAAGAACGCCGTCTCCCAGAAGGAGCGCGACGCCGCTCGCGCCGCCTACGAGACCGCCAAGGCGGAGCTTCGTCAGGCGCAGATCAATCTCGACTACTGCCAGGTGACGGCCCCGGTCTCCGGCTACAGCAGCAAGGAGAACTACACCCCGGAAAACCACGTCAGCAACAATTCGCTATTTACATAAGTCAACAAGACCGACCACATGTATAT
>CAMWTD010000090.1 GCA_947177085.1 uncultured Desulfovibrio sp. | reverse complement strand
CCCCTGCTCCGGGAGCTTGAAGATCTGTCACCCGAGGAACTGAGCCCCCTGGATGCGCTCAAGCTCCTCATGGACTGGAAACACCGCTGGGGGAAGGATAGTGCGGATGGCGGGGGCGGAAACGCATGAACGGCGAGTGGTCCGTCATCGGGGCCATTGCCGAGCGCCGCATTCAGGAGGCCCAGGAACGCGGGGAATTCGATGACTTGCCCGGGGCCGGCCGTCCCCTGCAGCTCGACGCCATGAGCCATGTGCCGCAGGAATTGCGCATGGCCTATACCATCCTGCGCAATGCCAATTGCCTGCCGCCGGAACTGGAAGAGCGCAAGGAAATCCAGAAGCTCGCCGACCTGCTGGAAGGCTGCGAGGATGAGCGCGTGCGCGTGCGCCAGATGGAGCGCCTGCGCTTTCTCATCCTGCGCACCCGGATGCGGCACAGCCGTTCCCTGTTGCTTGAGGAGCATGACGCCTATTATGACAAGCTCCTCGCCCGCCTGGAGCATGGCGGCAACGGCGCGACGCCGGATAAGTGAAGACAGGACCTGGCCGTCGGCAAAAAGCACGCCTGTTCGCGGCCTGGGACGTCCGAAAGCCCCGGAAAACGGTCATGTGTCCGTTTCCGGGGCTTTCAAGCATCCCCATGGCAGCGAATGCTCCCGCTCTTGGGGGCGGGGCCATGATGTTTCAGGTATTGTTTGTGGCCTCAGGCCTCGATTTCACGCGCCTTGACCATGGCCCGCGCCTGTTCCTCAAAGTCCTTGAAGCCCGCCTGGTGCAGGGCGTCCAGCACCGTATCGTCCCAGTTCCAGGTGGCGTAGATGACGGGTTTGTGGAAGGTGGCGCGGAAGTTTTGCAGTTCCGAGCGGTAGAAATCCTCCTTCGGCGTGTCCAGGTGCTCGCGCAGTTGCTCGTGGCGGCGCTGGAGCTCGCCCTCATACCACTCCTGAATATCCTGGGGCTCGGTATACTTTTTGAGGATGTGCCCGTAGCCCGAATTTTCCATGAGCTCGGAAAGGCGCTTGTGGTGCTGCCTTGTCAGCCACTGCCCAAGCTGCGAAGTCGGAATGTTCTCTTCTTCCACAGCATTGATGTCAAAAACAGTCTGGTAATAGGTGTCCGGCACTACCGATGCTGACGTGATGCCCGCAATGGCGACCAGCCCGCGCAGGATGACGCTGTTGGAAACGCCCTGACCGCAGAAGCCGACCTTCTTGCAATATTTCTGCCCGGTGAAGATGCTGACGAGGATGGCCCAGACAACGGCCGGATCCTCCTCGTCATAGATGTGCGACAGCCGCGAATTGTCGCGGTCCGTCGCGAGCACCATCTGGGTCATGTCGTTGGAGCCGATGGAGAAGCCGTCAAACTCGCTGATGAACTGCTTGGCGAGGATGGCGTTGGAGGGCAGCTCGGACATAAGGATGATCTTGAGGCCGTCCTGCCCGCTCTTGAGCTTGTGCACCTGGTCGAGGTAGCAGCGCATGGAACGGCCTTCCTCCAGCGTGCGCACAAAGGGCAGCATGATGCGCAAATTGCTGCCGCCATAGACTCCCCGCGCCAGCTTGAAGGCCTCGATCTCCCAGTCGTGGATATTGCGCGAAACGCCGCGGAAGCCCAGCATGGGGTTTGCTTCCTGGTGCTCGAAGAGGTTGCCGCCCAAAAGGTTGCGGTATTCGTTGCTCTTGAAGTCCGTGGTGCGGTAGGTGATGGGCTTGCCGTAGAAGGCCATGGCAAAGAGGGCCAGGTTCTGCGCAAGCGTCTGGACATAGTGCTCCTTGCCGGTGCGGAAGCCGCGCGACTTGATGATGGCGCGGATCTTGTCAGGCAGGTTGCGGATGTCGTCCATCTCCTTCTTGAGGCCGGAGCGCAGGCTCACCTCCTCACGCAGGTGACGGATGTTCTCGAGCACGCGGACAACGGCGGGGAGGTCCTTGACGCGCTCGATATGCGCCTCCACGCTAGCCTCGATCTCCGCGGCGCGCTTGGGCGCTTCGGGATCCGTGGAGGACAGCAGGGCCAGCTCGTCGTCGTAGCCCATGATGATGCGCACATGGTCGGCGAGGTTCGCCGAGGTCTTGAGCACCTCGATGCGGCGCGAGGCCATTTCCATATGCTGGTCGAGCTTGTGGTCGAGCTCGCGCATCTTGCGGTGCTGGAGCAGGACCTCGTCCGAAGTCAGGTTCTTGTCCGATTCGGCCAGCTTGGCGAGCTCGGCGGAAAGGCCGGTAATTTCGCCCACATATTCGCGCAGGTTGAAATTGATCACAATGAGACCGGCAGCCAGTTGCTCCCGCAGGATCTTGGAAAGGCGGTTTTCCAGCTCTCTGGACTTGGCTTCCACCACCACGTCCAGCTCGCCGTTGTCAAAGGCTTCCAGCGCCTGAGGGTGGATGCCGATATTGCCGAGCATGAACTCGGCGCGCAACAGGCCCACCTCGAACTGGGGATAGTCGCGCAACCGCGAGAGAAAGAGCGCCTGCCCCACATCGGCGAGCACGAGGCCCACCTTTGTCTTGGTAATGGGGAGCTTGGCGATGTCCATCTCGCCGCCCACCTGATGCAGGGGCAACAGACCGCGATAGACGCGCCCGCGCGTGCCGTCCACGGTGACATCCGAGCCGTCCAGCGCGCGGAGCACCTCCACCCGCTGGATGCCGATGACCGCCGCAATGCCGAGCTCGCGCGAGGTGATGGCCGCGTGGCTGGTGTCGCCCCCCACATCCGCCATGATGGCCGAGGCCACGCGCATGCCGGGCACCATGTCCGGGTCGGTGCGCTCGGCGGCGAGGACGTCGCCCTTGTTCACCTTGTTGAGCTCAAGGGCGGAGCGGAGGAAGCGCACCGTGCCCTGCCCGGCCCCGCGTGAAGCGCCATTGCCCTCAACCAGGATCTCGGCCTGCGCGGCCGCCTTGGGGTCCACCTCCATGCGGCGCATGAAGATGGTGGTGGGATGGAGTTCCAGCTCCTCGTTCCAGCGGGTCTCGGGCCGCGCCTGCACGAACCAGAGCCTGTCATTGGCGTCGATGCAGAACTCGGTGTCCATGATCATGCCGCCATAGGCGCGGCTGACGGCGCGCACGCCCTTGGCCACGCGCTCGGCCTGGCTCAGGGAAAGGGCCCAGCGTAGGGCTTCCAGTTCGGGAACGGGCACTTCGCGCGTGCCGCCCTTCTCGTCATAGACGATTTTCATGTCCTTGCAGCCCATCTGCCGGATGACCACTTCGCTGCCGTCATCGCGCTGGAAGACATAGAGCTTGTCGGGCGTCACCTTGCCCCCCACCACGGCCTCGCCGAGGCCGTAGCTCGCGTCGATGCTGACAAGGTCCTTGCGGGCCGTGCCGCGGCAGCCCGTGGCCGTATCCGCGGAAAAGGCCGTGCCGGAAATGACGGGGTTGATCATCTGCATCATGCAGACGGAGAGGGACGTGTTCTCGATTGCCCATTCTTTCTTGGCGGTCTCGGCGATGGCGTCGTCCCCGGTTTCCTCGGCCTTGGCGAGGGCGTCGAGGATGGCCTCGCGGCGGTAGGTCATGGAGCGGAGATTATAGGCCGAGGCGCAGTCCCAATGGTAGGCTTCCGCCACATGATCCGGGCCAACCATGTTGAGGTAGGTGTCCTGCAGGCCCGCGAAGGCCTTCTTGCGCGAATCCTCGCCTGCGGCCGAGGAGCGCACGGCGACCGGCGTCATGTCGTCGCCGTTTTCCTCGCAGATGGCCTTGTATGCGCCGCGCACGGCCTCGTCCACCTCGGGGGGCAGGTCGACCGAAAGAATCGCCGCCTGCACGAGCACCGAGCGCTTGCGAAGCTGGTCGATGCCTTCGGGCGATGTGGCGAAACCCTCGACGATATTGTTGATGAAGGTGCGCAGCTTCGTGTGCGCTTCCTCTCCGGAGGCCTGGGCCGCGTCATGGGCCTGTTTGCCGAGCTGGCGCACAAATTTCTGGAGGAAATCCGGGTCGCCATTGATTTCCGGGTCGAGCCAGTCGATGCGGCCGTATTCCTTGTCCACGACGGAGCGGACGATGCGGCCGTTCACCTTGGTCTCGTCCAGCAGCTTATGGAAGGCCACGGACGAGATGGCCCGGAAATGCGGAGCCTGGATGCCGTCAATCTCGCTGATGAGCGCGGTGTTGTAGTTCTTGCCGCCAACAAGGAGTTCAGCATCCGGGCCGAGCCCAACGATGTCGGCGCCGGTCAGAACGAGCTTTTTTTGAACCGCATCGCCGGAATGGCTCTTGGACTTGGATTGCGTGGTTTTGGCAGTCTTGGCCATGGCTTCCTCCGTGTTGGAAAACGCGCTGGAGATTGAACCAAGAATATACGCGGATGCGGAAACTGTCCACCAAAACCCGGCTTGAGGCCGCTTTTTCCCGCACCGCGTGAAAACGCCCACCCTTTATGGGTGGGCGTTGTGAAACCAACTCAGTCCGCCGCAAGGCGTGTGCCGCAGGACGGGCAGAAACGCATGGACTCCGCCGGGATGGGCTGGCCGCAGGCTTCGTTGGGGCACAATCTCGGCACGGGGCCGAGCTCCACGATGAGCTCGCCTTCGTGCACAGAGACCATCTGCTTGCTTTCCTTGAAGTCCGCGGTCTTGAGCACGCGCTTGACGATGCCGTCCACGGGCGCGAGGACGGCCTTTTCCTGCTTCATGATGGAGACGTTGAAGAGCTCCTCGCCAGCCTTCACAACGTCGCCCGGATGCACATACATGACCCAGAGGTCGCCGTTGCTCGGGGAGGCCACTTCGAACGGGTCATTGGGATCGGCCATGGGCACGCCCTGCCCCTTGCTGGAGGTTGGCTCCGCCACCTGCACCTCACAGCTCATGAACTCGGAGTCGAGCACATAGCGGCAGATGGCCATGCCCGCCTCGTTGGGCCGGGAGATACTGAGGAGCAACAAGTGGTGCGGCTTGCCGCTCGTATCCGTGAAGTTGAGATCCTGCCCCACCTTCATGCCCTCGAACCAGACATCCAGTGGCAGGTTGTTGGGGTCGCCGTACTTGGCGCGGAACTGGATGGTCTTGAGCGCATCCGCCGGATGGTTCAGGTAAAGGATGAACTCTTCCGCATTGGGGGGCCGCTTGAGGATGTCGGCACAGGCGCGTTCCTCGGCGGCGAGATTGATATCCGTGAGGGCCTCCAGCGGCGAGGCCTCGGTGCGGGCCGCGATGGCGGCCTTCCAGTCCGTGCCGAAAGCGCTTTCATAGACCCAGTCGGCCGGGAAGCCCAGGGGGAGCTTGCCGAACTTGCCCAAAAGCAGGTTGCGGAAGGCGTCGTTGCAATCCTGATAGATGGAAAGGCGCGCCTTGCGCATCTCGGGCGAAAGCTCGGCCTCCGGCGTGCGCGTCACCTCGCCGAGCACTTCGAGAAGGTAGCGCACCTCCTCCTCGCCGCCGCGCTTCCATGCGCCGGTCACGGCCAGGAAGGCCGTGTTCCACGTGATCTGCGAACCCGGCGTCACGTCGTGGTAGCGCACGATCTGGCGGCTTCCTTCGAGGAACTTGAGCATGTAGGGGAGCAAGTGGATATAGCCCTGCTTCATGGCCCCTTCCTGCGAGGAGGAAGTGGCCCCGCCCGGCATCCCGTGCAGGGTGACGTCGTGGTCAATGCCCTGGAAGTACGGCGCGCAATAGCGGTCATAGTAGGGCATAATCTGCTTGCAGACGAAGTTGGCGTCGCGGATGGCCTCCTTGTTCAAGTGACACTTGAGGCCCAGCTCGTCCTCCAGATAGGCCATGGTGGAGAGCACGTCCCCCTGCCCGTAGGAGCGCACGGCCGCGCCGAGGCCCACGTCCAGGATATGCGCGCCCGCCTTGGCCGCCGCTCCCACGGCCGGCACGAAGAGACCGTCAGTGTAGTGGCGGTGATAATGCAGCACGAGATCCGGCCATTCCTTGCGCAGGGCCGTCACGAGCTCGGTCATGAACCGGGGCGGACACACGCCCGCCATGTCCTTGAGCCCGAGAATGATGTTGCGCACGGCCACCTTCTGGTCCACGCCCATAATGTCGGCCGACATGTCGATCATGGCCCGGGCCACGTCCAGATAGTGCGGGATGTCGAAGCCCTTGGTCCATGAAAGGGAGATGGCCGGCTCGAAGATGACGTCCTTGCGCGACAGCACAACCTCGGCGAGCGGCCGCATGTTCTCCACATGGTTGAGAAAGTCGAAGCAGCGCACCACCTGGTAGCAGTCGCAGATCATCTCGCCCGTGGCGCGCATGAGGTTGCGCGGCTGCGGCGTGTAGCCGAGCACATTGGTGGAGCGCACGAGGAGCTGCTTGAAGGTCTTGGGCGCGAACTGGTTCCACTCCCGCGCTTCCGTGAAGGGATAGGTCATGTTGCCGAGCATGGCCACATGGAAGTGCGCGCCCCCGCCGTTCTCGATGGAGAAATAGCCCACATTGTCGAGATAAGGGCCGATGAGCCGGTCCTCGGCCAGCCGGAAACGGTTGCCGGAATTGGACTGTGTGAAGTCGCGCGGCGTGGTGTCCGTGAAATGGATGTAATCCGAGTCGCGGATATAGTCCAGGGTCGCGAGCCTGTCCCCGTGCGGATAGGGCGAGGGCCTGCGGCGCGCCGAAGGGCTGATGGGCGGCAGCACCGGGGCGAAGGGCCCGAGGGCGGGCGTCGTTATGGAGCGGTATTCGCCGAGCTGCACATAGGGGTTGTAGCCTTTGGCCGAAATCTCGGCCACGAGCCTGGCAAGCCGCTCCCCTTCCGGCGCAATGTCCGTATAGTGCATGAGCTCGGGGTGGTCGGCGATGAAGTTGGTGTTGATTTCGCCGCGGCGGAACTCCGGCTGCTTGATGACCTTGCGGAAGAAGGGAATGGTGGTCTTGATGCCGCCGATGACATATTCGCCGAGCGCGCGGTCCATGATGCCCAGGGTCTTTTCCCAGTCATGGGAAAAGGCGATGAGCAAGGACCCCGCCGAATCGTAATTGGCCGGAAACTCGTAACCGGCGCTGATATTGGAGTCGAGGCGCACGCCCGGGCCGCCCGGCGAGACGTAGCGCGAAATGAGGCCGGAATTGGGCGCGAAATTGTCCTGCGGGTTCTCGCAGTTGATGCGCACCTGCATGGCGCTGTAGGTGGGCAGAAGCTCGGACTCGCGGTAGCGCAGCTCAGCGCCGAAGGCCACGGCGATCTGCTCCTCCACGAGGTCAATGCCGTAGCGGCATTCGGTGATGCCGTGCTCCACCTGCAGGCGCGTGTTGACCTCGATAAGGTAGGGCTCGCCGTCGGGCGTGATGAGAAATTCCACCGTGGCGAGCGAATGATAGCCCACGTCGCGCACCAGACGGCGCGCATAGTCCTTCAATCGCTCGCGCAGCTCCGGCGTCACGCCCGGCCACGGCGAGGGCGTAATCTCGATGAGCTTCTGGTGGTTGCGCTGCACCGTGCAGTCGCGCTCGTCAAAGGCGAAGACATTGCCATACATGTCGGCAATGACCTGGATCTCGATGTGGCGCACATCGGCCAGAAATTTTTCCACAAAGAGGCGCGGATTGCCGAAGGATGCCTGGGCCATGGAGGATGCCTTGAAAAAGGCGTCTTCCAGCTCCGCCTCGTTGTGAATGGCGAAAATGCCGCGGCCGCCGCCTCCCCCCTCGGCCTTGAGCATGATGGGCAGACCGATCTCCTTGATAAGCTGCCGGGCCGTCGCGATATCCACCGCGCCGTCCGAGCCGGGAACCACGGGGATGCCCAGCTTGCGCGCCACGGCGCGCGCCTGCACCTTGTTGCCCAAAAGGTTCATGGCCTCGGCGGTGGCCCCGATGAAGGTGATGCCCGCCTCCTTGCAGCGCTGGGGAAAGCGCGTGTCCTCGGAGGCGAAGCCCCAGCCGGGATGGATGCCGACCACGCCGCGGCGCTTGGCCTTGTCGATGATGGCGTCGATGTCGAGATAGGCGCGCGGCTCATTGCCGAGGAGGATGAGCTCCTGCGCCGTGGCGGCCGCCGGGGCCGTCTTGTCCACATCCGTGGCGGTCATGGCGGCCACGGCGTCAAAGCGTTCACGGATGGAGCGACAGATACGCCGGGCGGGGATGCCCCGGTTTGCCACAAGTATGACCTTGCCCTTGAGAAATTCCTGCACGTCGGCGAATGTTTTTCTGCCCATCCCTTTCCCTCTGTTTCCGTAAGGATCCTTCATCCCGGGCGGCCGCCCATGCGGGCGCGGGCCCGTTT
>CAMWTD010000089.1 GCA_947177085.1 uncultured Desulfovibrio sp. | reverse complement strand
AGGGAGTGTACTTAAGTACTCGACCGAGGAAATTTTTTTCTGACGCAGCCAGCAGTGAAAAGGCTGTTTTTGACGGATAATTTCGGCATTACTCAAGCGGCACAGCAACATCACCCCCTCGCAAGCAGAACAAAACCTTTCCGCAAGTCCGCAACGCGAGCGCGACAGCAGGCCCGCAAAAAAGCCCCGCCGCCGGAAAACCGGGGCGGGGCGTCGTTTCAGGGGGTGCGCGCGGGACTTAGCGCAGGCCCTCTTCCTTGAGGTATTGCACCACGTCGCCCGGGAAGTCGGAGAACAGGCCGTCCAGCCTGATTTCCTTGAAGGCCGTGTCCAGCGACTGGCGCGAATCCTTGAAGCCCTTGAAGGGCGCGTCGCGGCGGTGCGTCCAGGAGTGAACCTTCATGCCGTGCTGGCGCGCGAGGTCCGCGAGATTGCTCACCTGATAGCTCTTGCCGTCCTCGCTGGGAACGGCCAGATGCGAGAACCAGGGCGCGTAGATGGTGGCGTAGCGGGACACTTCCGCAATGCCCTCGGGCGTGAGCAGCCATTCGTGCACGGCCTTGTCGTCCGTGAGGTGCTGGCCGCCGCGCAGGACCAGCATGGCGAGGTCGCCCTTCCAGCCCTTCATGCGCGCGTCGCGCACCGCGTCATAGTCGAAAATCTGGAGGATGGACCTGGCGTCCGGGCTGTTGTAGCCGTACTTCTCCAGCATGGCGATGACCGCGCCCGTGATGTCCTTGCCCTCGCGGGCGTAGAAGGCCGGTTCCTTCACTTCCACATAGACGCCCACATTGCCGCCCGTGGACTTGTTCAGGCCCTGGATAAGCCGGAGCTCCTCCTCAAGGGTGGGAATCTGGAAGCCGATACCCGAATCGCCGGGGAAGCGGCCCGCAAAGACCGGCTTGCCGGTCTTGGGGTTGAAGCGCTCGGTCACGGTGAGGCTGCGCAGCTCGGGATAGGTGAAGTCCACGGCGTAGAAGCTGCCGTCGGGGCGCGCGCGGTCCGGGAACTTCTTCGCCACGTCGGTGGTGGTGTCGAGGACCGGGTCGTGCATGATCATGAGCACGCCGTCCTTGCTCATGATGACGTCCTGCTCGATGAAGTCCGGCCCGAGGGCGTAGGCCATGGTCTTGGCGGGCAGCGTGTGCTCGGGCACATAGCCGCTCGCGCCGCGGTGCGCGGCCACGGCCGGCTTGTAGGTGGTGGCGGCAGCCGGCGCGTCCTTGGCGTTGGCGATGAAGGCCGCCTCCTCCTTGGCGCTGTCCGGCGCGGCCGGGGCCAGTTCGGCAGGGGCGGCCGGGGCCGGAGTCGCCGCGACAGCCGGGGCCTGCGCGGCCTGGGGAGCCGGTTCAGATGCCGGGCAAGGCGCGGCGGGAGCTTGCTCCGGGGCGTTTTGCGGCGTGGCCGGATAGGTCACGGCGGCCTCGGCGGCGTCCTTGGCGTTGATGGCGATGGCGGCCTCAATCTTGGCGAGGTCGGACGCGGTCTTGTCGGGCATGGCGGGCGCGCCTTCGGCGGCCAGCGCCGGCGCGCAGAAGAGGCCGAGGAGCAGCGCCGGGAAAAGGATACGCCGCGAAAGTTTCAGGACGGGTGGCATGGGCATGGAACACCTCCTGGCAAGTGCCGGGAAAAAGGGGGGAGCGGAATGGACGCGGCCGCGCGCCGTCGTTGCGAAGCAATGCCGCGAGACCGCGCCCCCAGCATAGGCGAAAGAAGCGATGCGCGGCAATGCTTTTTTTGCGCGGCCCTGGCCTTGCGGTTGACTTCAGGCTGGCGCGCGGCTAGAAAAAACGCGGCCTTGCGGGCGCGCCCTTCACGCCGTTCCCTCCATTTCCGGCCTTTCTCCGCTGGCAGCGACCGCACTTCCACGCACGACAGACGCGCATCAAAGCAGCTTCTCCGGGACACTTCATGGAACGCAACGCCTCCCTCCGCAATGTCGCCATCATCGCCCACGTCGACCACGGCAAGACCACCCTCGTGGACGCGCTCTTCCGCCAGAGCGGCGTCTTCCGCGACGGCCAGCAGGTGGACGACCGCGTCATGGACAACATGGACCTCGAGCGCGAGCGCGGCATCACCATCGCCGCCAAGAACTGCGCCGTCACCTGGAACGGCGTCAAGATCAACATCATCGACACGCCGGGCCACGCGGATTTCGGCGGCGAGGTGGAGCGCTCGCTCTCCATGGCGACGGGGGCCATCCTGCTCGTGGACGCCTCGGAGGGGCCCTTGCCGCAGACGCGCTTTGTGCTGCGCAAGACGCTGGAAGCGGGGCTGCCGGTCATCGTGGTCATCAACAAGATCGACCGCAAGGACGCGCGCCCCGAGGAAGTGCTCAACGAGGTCTATGACCTCTTCATCGACCTCGGGGCCAACGAGGAACAGCTCGAATTTCCCGTGCTCTACGCCATCGGGCGCGACGGCGTTGCCATGCGCGGCCTCGGGGACGAGCGCAAGGACCTGACCCCGCTTTTCGAGACCATCCTCGACTCCATCCCCGGGCCCGACCATGACCCCGACGAGCCCTTCCAGATGCTGGTGGCCGACCTCGACTATTCCGACTATCTCGGGCGTCTCGCCGTGGGGCGCATCATGCACGGCGCGGTGCATGCCAAGGAGGCGCTCGCCTGCATCGGCGAGGACGGCGTCCCGCGCCCCCTGCGCGTGAGCCGCCTCCAGGTCTATGACGGCGTGACCCTCTCCGACGTGGAGCGCGCCCAGCCCGGGGACATCGTGGTGCTCGCCGGCATCGAGGACGTCACCATCGGCGACACCATCTGCACCCGCGAGGCCCCGGCGGCGCTCCCGCGCATCCGCGTGGACGAGCCCACGGTGGCCATGCGCTTCGGCATCAACACCTCGCCGCTGGCCGGGCGCGAGGGCAAGATCGTGCAGAGCCGCGCCATCCATGACCGCCTCGTGCGCGAGAGCCTGCGCAACGTGGCCATCCGCGTGGAGGAAACGCCGGACAGGGACGCCTATCTTGTCAAGGGGCGCGGCGAGTTCCAGATGGCCATCCTCATCGAGACCATGCGCCGCGAGGGCTTTGAGCTCTCGGTGGGGCGGCCGGAGGTCATCCTCAAGAAGGACGCGGACGGCAAGACGCTGGAGCCCATGGAGCACCTCTATGTGGACTGCGACGAGGTGTTCATGGGCGTGGTCACGGACAAGCTGGCCCAGCGCAAGGGGCGGCTGCTCAATTGCGCCAACAGCGGCACGGGCCGCGTGCGCCTGGAATTTTCCGTGCCCTCGCGCGGGCTCATCGGCTACCGCGATGAGTTCCTCACCGACACCAAGGGCACGGGCATCATGAACTCGTATCTGGAAGGTTACGAGGAGTGGCGGGGCGACTTCCCCACGCGCTTCACCGGCTCCATCGTGGCCGACAGGCCGGGCTCGGCCGTGGCCTATGCGCTGTTTAATCTCGAGCCGCGCGGCAGCCTCTTCGTGGAGCCGGGCGACCCGGTCTACGAAGGCATGATCGTGGGCGAGCACAACCGCGACAACGACATCGACGTCAACGCCACCAAGGAAAAGAAGCTCACCAATTTGCGCGCCGCCGGCAAGGACGAGAACGTCATCCTGACGCCCGTGCGCCGCATGACCCTGGAACGCGCGCTGCACTTCGTGCGCGAGGACGAGCAGGTGGAGGTGACGCCCAAATCCATCCGCCTGCGCAAGAACGAGCTTTCCGCGCTCAAGCGGTATCAGGCCGCCGGCCGCGCCGCCAAGGGCAAGGCCTGAGCCATATCCGCCGCCATTGCGGCACAAAACGGGAGGATGCCATGATCCGGCACATCGTCTGGTGGACGCTCAAGGACCACGCCCAGGGCCGCAGCGCGGCCGAAAACGCCCAGCACCTCGTCAACGCCTCGGCCATGCTGCACGGCATGCCCATGGTGCGCTCGGTGGAGGTCTCCTGCCTCATCCAGCCCACGAGCACCGTGCCCGCGCAGGTGGTGCTCCAGTCCTCGCATGACGACATGGCCGCGCTCAAGGCCTATGCCGAGGACCCGGTGCACCTGCAGTTTGCGGAAAAGGTCAATGCCGTGGCCTCCTCGCGCAACGCCCTGGACTATTCGGTGGAATAGGATGGAACCTGCCCCGCTTCCCGGGGCCCACCAAAGGCGCGGCGTCGCGTTTGTGGCGGCGGCGCGCCTTTGCTGTTTAAGCGGGTATCCCTAGCGGCGCGGGCGCAGTTCTTCGATTTGCCTGTGCTCAGGACAGGCGTCGGGGTCGCAGCAGTTGGCCTTGGCGCACCCCGGGCAGGAGCGGCTTTTCAGGGCGCGCAGGAAGCGGCGCCCCATGAAGAACGCGGCCACGGCCACGCAGAGAATGACGATACCCAGTTGAATATTCATCGCTCTTTCCTCGCTTGGGCGCTTTGGTCGTGTTGCGCGCCGCCCGGGGGCTTTCCCACGCGGAGAGCGCGTGTCGCGTCCCCGAAGGGCGCTCCGGCTTTTGTCGCGGGATGCGTCGGCAAAGGCATTCTGTACGAAATGAAAATGAATGTCAATTCTTGGAGCGGAGCGGGAACATGCCGGGCGCGAGGGCGGGGCGGTCTCCTCAGGCCGGCTTTTCCGCGGCCTGCTTTTCGCGGCAGGCGCGGCAATAGCCGTACATGTTGTGCAGGTGCCCGGTGAGGCTGAATCCCTGGGCCTCGGCGAGCTCGCGCTGGAGCTTTTCGATGCGCGGGTCGCAGATTTCCACGATGTCGCCGCAGCCGAGGCAGACGAGGTGGTCGTGATGGCTCTTGGGGCGCGCCACCTCATAGCGGGTGATATTGTCGCTGAACTGGATTTCCGTGGCCAGTCCCGCGTCGCAGAGCAGCTTGAGCGTGCGGTAGACCGTGGTCTGGCCGATGCCCGCATCCAGCCTGAGCACATACTGGTAAAATTCTTCCAGCGAATGGTGGCCCGGCAGCTCAAAAAAGGCCTGGGCGATGATGCGTCGCTGCGCCGTGGTGTTGAGGCCGCGCCGGTTCATGAAGTCGAGAAACGCGGCCAGCGGCGTCTGGGCTGTGGTCATGGCTTTTCCCTTCCTGTGGCGCGAACGGGCCGGCGGGAGCGCCGCGCGGGGACGCCCCCGCGTTCAGGATGCCAAAGCGGCGCGCAAACGTCGAGAGAAAATACGCGCCGGGGGCTCTGCCTACAGGTTGGCGGCGTACCAGTCGCCCGCGAGACGAAGGCCCTGGCGCACGTCATGCCGCGGGTCATAGCCGAGCAGGATGCGCGCGCGGCCGATGTCCGCGAGGGAGTGGCGCACGTCGCCGGCGCGGAAATCGCGATGCACGGGTTCGGCCGTGGCGGCTGCGGGCTTGTGGCGCGCAACCTCGTCGCGGATGAGCGCGAAGAGCTCGTTGAGCGTGGTGCGTTCGCCAAAGGCCACATTGTAGATGCGGTCCCGCGCGTCCTTCCCGGCCAGGCTGGCGAGCAGGTTGGCCTGCACCACATTGTCGATGTAGCAGAAATCGCGGCTCGTCTCGCCGTCGCCGTTGATATAGACGGTGTCGCCCTTGAGGAGGCTCGCGAACCACTGCGGGATGACCGCCGCATACGCGCCGTAGGGGTCCTGGCGCTGCCCGAAGACATTGAAGTACCTGAGGCCGATGCTCGAAAAACCGTAGCAGCGGGCGAACACGTCGCCATAGAGCTCGTCCACGTACTTGGTGACGGCATAGGGCGAGAGCGGCCGGCCGATCCTGTCCTCCACCTTGGGCAGCTCCGGCGAGTCGCCATAGGTGGACGAGGAGGCGGCGTAGACGAAGCTCTCCACGTGGGCGTCGCGCGCGGCCACCAGCATGTTGAGGAAGCCGTCGATATTGCAGCCGTTGGTGAGCAGCGGGTCGTCGATGGAGCGCGGCACGGAGCCCAGGGCGGCCTCGTGCAGTACGTGGGCCGCGCCCTCGCAGGCGCGGCGGCAGGTGTCGAGGTCGCGGATGTCGCCCTCGATGAAGGTGAAGCGGGCCCAGGCCTCCTCGTCCACGGCGTCACGCACCATGTCGAGGTTTTTCCGGTAGCCGGTGAGGAAGTTGTCAAGCCCGGTCACGGTCTGGCCGAGGCGGAGCAGGCGCTCCAGCAGGTTGGAGCCGATAAAGCCCGCCACGCCCGTCACGAGCCAGCGCGAGGGCGCGGCGGAAAGACGCTGGCAAAGCTGTTCATAGGCGTTCATGGGTATTCCTGTGTTGAAGGATGTGCGCCGGAGACGACAGCCCCGGAAGAGCGCGGCGCGCTTTCGCCGACCTGTGCCTCTTAGCGCCATAAAGGCGGCCTGTAAAGGGAGGCGGGAGCGCCTTACGCATGGCCGTGGCGCGGCGAGCCGAAGCCCTCGCCCTCGCCGCCCACGCGGAAGACGCGCACCTCATAGCCGGAATCCCCGTCGGGGCCGTCGGTGGCAGCCCCGTCGGGCGCGGCGCACATGGGGCAGGCGTTGGTGACGAGCAGGCAGGCCGCGTCCAGCTCCAGGGGGTCGATGCCCGCCTCGTCCAAAAGGCGCGTGGCGCGGCCCGGCTCCCACAGGACGGGCGCGCCGCAGCGCCCGCATTCCACATAGAGCAGTTCCGGGTCATAGCCGGGCGTCCCGGCCGTGAGGGAGACGGCGGTGAGCGGGGTTCCGCGCCGGAAGCGGCCCCCGGCCCGGGCCTCCAGCCGCGCAAGGCGGCCGCGCGCGAAGGCCGCGCAACGCGCGCGTCGCGAGGCCAGCGCCGCCCCGCCTTGTCTCGCGCGCCCGCGTGTCGTCTCGCCCGCGCCGGCCTTGCCATGGCCCAGCGGGCCCGCTATGCTCTGCCCATGCCGGAAATATCCCATATCCGTCTCTTGCCCTCCGCCCTGCAAAACCAGATCGCCGCCGGGGAAGTGGTGGAACGCCCCGCCAGCGTGCTCAAGGAACTGGTGGAAAACAGCCTCGACGCCGGGGCCCGCGCCATCGACGTGCGCCTCGATAATGGCGGCCAGAGCCTCATCCGCGTGCAGGACGACGGCTCGGGCATCCCGGCGGCGGAGCTCACGCTCGCCGTCACCCGCCACGCCACCAGCAAGATCGCCGCCCTGGAAGACCTGGAGCATGTCCGCTCCTATGGCTTTCGCGGCGAGGCGCTCCCGAGCATCGCCTCGGTCTCGCGCCTCACCCTCGTCTCGGCCCCGGCGGGCGGCGACGCGGCGCACGCGGTGGAAGTGGAACACGGCCGACTTGTGGCGTCAAGCCCGGCGGCGCTGCACCGGGGCACGGTGGTGGAGGTGCGCGACCTTTTCGCCAATGTGCCCGCGCGCCTCAAGTTCCTCAAGACCCCGGCCACCGAGTTCCGCCGCGCCCAGGACTGGCTTTCGCGCCTCGCCCTGGCCCGGCCGGAAACGGCCTTCACCCTCTCGGCGGCCGGGCGCGAGGTGGCCCGCTTTCTCCCCGGGCAGGACCTGCGCGGCCGCCTTTCCGTCATCTGGCCCGGCAGCCTCGTGAGCGGTCTTGTGCCCTTTGATGCGGAGCGCCACGGCATCCGCTGCCGCGGCCTCGCCGCGCCCTCGGGGATGCGCCAGCAGCGGGCGGACCGCGTGCTGCTCTATGTCAACGGCCGCGCCGTCACGGACAAGCGCCTCTTCGCGGCCGTGCGCGAAGCCTACAAGGGGCGGCTTTTGAGCCGCGAATATCCGCTGGCCGTGCTCTTTGTGGAAATGGAGCCGGAAGGGGTGGATGTCAATGTGCACCCGGCCAAGTCCGAAGTGCGCTTCCAGGACGAGTCGGCCGTGTTTTCCGCGGTGCTCCAGGCCGTGCGCGGCGCGCTGGACGGCGCGATCTTTGCGGGAGGGGAAGCGGTCGCGGACCCGGAAGAAGGAAAAAGCCAGCCACGGGTGGAAGATTTTCCCGGCCGCGAAGCCCCCCGGCAGCGCCGCCAAGGTTTCTGGGGCAGTCTCGACGAGGAGCGCATCCTGCCCGCCCCCGAGGGACGCCAGCGCGGCGCGTGGGAAGTGCGGGAGGAGGCGATCGCCCCCCCGCTGACGTCAGGGCGCCCCGAAATTTTCGCGCCGCCCCGGTGCGCGCCACCGCCGGACGCCATGCCGCGCCGGCCCGCGCCCCTGCGGGAGGAGGCCGCGCCCTATGGCGCGCCCGCGCCGCCGGCCCCGGCGTCCCCCCCCGGCCCCGCGCGGGGAGCCGCGCGCGCCCCCCCAAAGGCGGGGGCCCCGGGGCGCGGGGGGCGCCGCCGGG
>CAMWTD010000088.1 GCA_947177085.1 uncultured Desulfovibrio sp. | reverse complement strand
CCGCTGGGGGCCATTCCCGTGCTCGTGGGCGTGGGCCTCTATCTCCAGCGGCGCGCGCGGCAGAGCGCCGAGGAGGGCTACCGCCAGAACATGCAGAAGAACGCGCTCCTGGTGGAAATGGTCAACGGGCTCGAAACCCTCAAGTCCTGCAAGGCGGAAAGCCGGATGCAGCGCCTCTGGGAGGCCATCGCCGGGCTTTCGGCCCGGTCCTCCAGCGAGGCGCGCAAATACAACAGCATGGCCGTGACCTCGGCCATGCTTATCACCCAGATCGTCACGGTGGTCATGATCGTCTGGGGCGTGTACCGCATCAATGACGGCCTCATGAGCATGGGCGCGCTCATCGGCTGCAACATACTCGTGGGCCGCACCATGGCCCCGCTGCTGCAAATGGCGACCCTGCTCACCCGGGTGCAAAATTCGCGCGTGGCCTTCAAGGCCCTGGACATGCTCATGGAGCTCCCGTCCGAGGACGACGCGGAACGGGTGAGCATGGATTACGGCGGCCTTGAGCCGGACTTCGTCCTCGAGGACGTGAGCTTTTCCTATCCCCACTCCGAGCGCCCCGCGCTGGAGAATGTCTCGCTCAGGATCAGGCCCGGCGAGCGCGTGGGCATCATCGGGCCCATGGGCTCGGGCAAGAGCTCACTCGCGCGGATGCTGCTCGGCCTCTACCAGCCGGCCGGGGGCGCGGTGCGCTTTGGCGGGGTCGACATCCGCCAGATTCCCTCGGCCGACCTGCGCGGCCGCATTGGCGTGCTGCCGCAGGAGGTGACGCTTTTCTACGGCACGGTGCGTGAAAATATCGCCCTGGGCGATCCCTCCATCAACGACCACCTGGTGCTCCGGGCGGCGGCGCTCGCCGGCGTGACCGACTTTATCCGCAATTTCCCGGCCGGCTTCGCCACCCAGGTGGGCGAGCAGGGCAGGGCGCTCTCGGGCGGCCAGCGGCAGGCCGTGGCCCTGGCGCGCGCCCTTGTGCGCGACCCCGAGGTGCTGATCCTCGACGAGCCCACGAGCAACATGGACACGGATTCGGAGCTCAGGCTCCAGCACCGCCTTGCCGACATCATCGGGGGGCGCAGCCTTATCCTTGTGACGCACAGGCTCTCCATGCTGCGCATCGTGGACAGGCTCATCGTCATGGAAAATGGCCGCATCAAGATGGATGGTCCGCGCGACGAGGTGCTGGCGCGCCTGCGCGGCAACGCCGGGGCTCGCAGGGAGCAGGCGGAGGCCGCACGGCGCGGCGCGGGGGCAAAGCCCGCGGACAGGCCCGCTCCCCCAACCGCTCCCGGGGGCGGGCCCCGAACCGCGGAAGGTGCGGCGTGATGCAGAACATGCCTGAAAACACCAGTCCCGAAAGCGGAAAGCAGTCACCCGACCAGGTTCCGGGCCAGCCCCTTGCCCGCATCACGCCGCAGCGCGTCGCCCGAGAGGCGGAGAGTGCGCAGGCGCAGCCGGAGGCCGCGGAATCAGGGGCCGCCCCCGGCTCGGCCGCGGCCTCGTCCACGCCGACGCCCGCGGGTCCGCCCGCGCCCGCATCCCCGCAGGACGGGGGCTGGCGCGCCCTGTTTGCCGAAATCTGGGGTTTTGTGCGCGCCATCTTCGTGCGCGGCGAAAACGAGCAGACCCCGGACAAGCCCCTTTCCGAGCTCGCGCGCAATGCCCTGAACGACCGCTTCAGCAAGGGCGCGACGCCGGGGGCTCCCGGAGGGCAGGGCGGTCAGGGCCTGTTCGCGGCCATGGACGCCCCGCTCCACGGCCTCACGCCCGACGACATCCGCTATGTGGACGAGGTGGACGCGGCCCTCGCGCGGCGTCCCCGCTTCGGTGTGCGCGCGCTTTCCGTCATTGTGGCGCTCATGTTCCTCTGCCTCATCCTCTGGGCGGCGGTGGCGGACGTTGACGAAGTCACCCATGCCGAGGGGCAGGTCGTGGGCTCGCAGCGCACCCAGACTATCCAGAACCTTGAGGGCGGCATCCTGCGCGAGGTGCAGGTGCACGAGGGCCAAATCGTCGAGAAGGGGGCCGTTCTCGCCCAGCTTGACAACGAGATGGCCGAGTCCGCCTTCCGCGACGCGGTGAGCAAGGCCATGGAGAACAGCCTCGCCATCATCCGGCTGGAGGCGGAGCATCGCGGCGAAAAGCCGGTCTTCCCCGAAGATTTGCGGCGCTGGCTCACCAGCCGCCTGGGCCGCGACGTGGACAGCAAGACCCTCGCCCGCGCGCGCCAGCTCATGCGCGACCAGGAGTATGCCTGGCAGTCGCGCCAGCACCAGCTCGACGCCGACCTTGAGGTGCTCCGCGCCCAGTACGAGCAGCGCCAGCGCGAGGTGGAGGAACAGGAGGCGCGCAAGGCCCAGCTCGAAAAGAGCTATGAGATCGCCGTGGAGCAGCGCGACACAGCGGCCGAGCTCATGCGGCGGCGCAATTTCGCGCGCATGGAGTTCCTGGGCCTCGAGGCCAAGGTGGTGGAGCTCAAGGGCCAGATCGACATGCTCGCCGCGAGCATCCCCAAGGCCCAGGCCGCCGCGCAGGAATCGCGCCAGCGCATCGCCGCGCGCGAGGCCGAGCAGAAGGCCAATATCACCCAGGAGATCACCAAGCGCCGCCTCGAGCTCACCAGCCTGCGCGAGACCATCTCCGCCGGCGGGGACCGCGTCAAGCGCACCGAGCTGCGCGCGCCCGTGCGCGGCACGGTGAAGCAGATCCACATCAATACCGTGGGCGGCGTGGTCAAGCCGGGCGAACCCATCATGGAGATCGTGCCGCTGGACGACACCCTGCTCGTGGAAGCGCGCGTGCAGCCCAAGGACGTGGCCTTTCTCCGGCCCGGGCAGGACGTGATGGTCAAGGTCTCGGCCTATGACTTCTCCATCTACGGCGGCCTCGACGGCAAGCTCGAATCTGTCAGCGCGGACACCATCGAGGACAAGCGCGGCGACCTGCACTATGTGGTCAAGGTGCGCACCCAGAAGACGGCCATCGAGCACCACGGCGAGACCCTGCCCATCATCCCGGGCATGATGGTCACGGCGGACATCCTCATCGGCAAGAAGACCGTGCTCGACTACCTGCTCAAGCCCATCCTCAAGGCCAAGCAGAACGCCCTGCGCGAGCGCTGAGCCAGAACTTGTCCCCGGTTCGCTTAAGTCTTGCTGTACTTGTGGGCTGACGATGCGCTATGCTGCACGGGTAACGCCGAAATTATCCGTCAAAAACAGCCTTGCTCCAGCCGTTGCGACGCAGGAAGCTACGGATGGAGACAGCAGTTAGCTACCGCGTAGGACAATCAGCGAAACCGCTGTCGCTATCCGTAAGCAGGCAGAGCCTCCTAACGGCTACCGCTTTGCTGCTTGCCGCGTCAGAGAAAAATTTTCTTGGTCGAGTACTTAAGTACACTCCCTGCGAAGCTTCAGCCGTTGCGACGCAGGAAGCTACGGATGGAGACAGCAGTTAGTTACCGCGAAAGTTAGCCAACGATGCCACTGTCGCTATCCGTAAGGCTCGTGGACTCGCCAACGGCTAGCGCAATTTTTATCTTCCTTGCAAGCAGCAAAAAATCTTATTTTTTAGGATTCTTCCGGCACCATCGCTGCTGTCGATGCCCGTAGGACTCGCTTTGCTCGTCAACGGGCACGGCGCTTCGCGCCGCCATCCGGTCGCAGCACCCGTCTTCCGCTACGCTCCAGCCGGGGAAGCGGAAGAGCCACGCTCGTAGCCTTCTTTGATGGCTACGGCTCCTCCTCGTCCAGGAAGGCCACGGGCAGCCCGAGATCGCAGGCGCGCTCGGCCTCGGCCTCGATGGCGGCCCGCTCCTCACGGGCCTTCTCTTCCGCTTCGGCCGCGCGGGCTGCCTCCTCGGCGTCCAGGGTCTCCCAGTGCCTGAGCAGGCGCGCCAGCACGGGCGAGCCGTTGCGCTCGATATTCAGCCAGCGCAGTTCGTCCCCGTTCCAGTCCAGCTCTTCCGAAAAGCGGATGCGCAGCGCCGCCCGGCCCCCGGGGCGCGGGTAAACGCCCACCTTGCGCCCGAGAAAGGCCAGCGGCCTTGGCGTGCGCGCGGGCGTGAGCGGCGTGAAAGCCACGAGATAGCGCTCCTGCGCGGCCATAAGCTTCTGGCGGATGGCCTCGCCGGCGAGCAGGCAGGCCCCGCTGACCGAAAGGTTGAGCAGTTGCGGGGCTCCCTGCGCGGCCGCCGCCTCCATGAGGCGCGCGAGGTCCTGCGGGCGGCGCGGCGGGGCCTCCACCAGCACGAGGCCCGCGCCCTCCACCCTGCCGGGGCGGCAGGGGATGCGGTCGTGGCGGCGGCGACGCCGGATGCGCGAGGGCAGGGAGACGCGGAGCTCCAGCGCCTTGGGCAGGTTGTTGCGCCCGAGCGCCCGGTCAAGGATGGTGGCGCGCCCCTCATATTCCACGCGGATGACATCCCGGATGGCCCGGGGCAGGTCCACGGCAAAGGCGTAGGTGCAGCCGGGGTCCTGCGGGGCGCGGTTGCCGAAGGAGAAATCGTAGCCGTCCGCCCTGAAGCGCGCCACCTGGCCGCGTACGGCCGTGATGCCGCAGCGCATGGTCACGTCCGCCTCGTTGGCGGCGTCGAGGCGCATGTGGCTTTGGAGCGTGACGGGCGCGCCCTGCGCCTTGGCGGCCTGGAAGATGCCCAGGATGTCCGGATGCCAGAGGTGATAGCTGTCGCGTGAACTCATGGATTTGGCCGCAGAAATGCGGCGGCCGTCGCCGGCCGCCGCACCTCTTTTTTCCTCGTGCGATTCTTCTACTTGGCGACCGAGGGCAACACCGCGCCGGCGTACTTGTCGCGCATGGCCTTGGCCACTTCCGGGCTCACCAGCACTTCATAGAGCGCCTGGAGCTCGGGGCGGGCGGTGTCCTTTTCGCGCACGGCGAGCACATTGGCGTAGGTGGACGCCGCCATGGAGTCCGCCGCTTCCACGGCGAGCGCCTCGGCCACCTTGAGGCCGCCGAGAATGGCGTAGTTGCCGTTGACCACGGCCACGTCCACGTCCGGCAGGGCGCGCACGAGCTGCGGGGCCTCGATCTCCTCGATCTTGAGGTTCTTGGGGTTCTCCACGATGTCGCGCGTGGTGGCAGTGAGGCCGGATTCCGGCCGCAGCTTGATGAGGCCCTGGTCCTGGAGCAGCAGCAGGGCGCGCCCCTCGTTGGTGGCGTCATTGGGCACGGCCACGATGGCCCCGTCCTTGAGGTCCTTCAGGTTCTTGCAGCGCCCGGCGTAGATGCCGAAGGGCTCGTAGTGCACCGGCCCCATGGAGGCGAGCTTGACGCCCTTCTGCTTGACGAAGTCGTCGAGATAGGGCTTGTGCTGGAAATAGTTGGCGTCAAGGTCGCCGCTGTCGAGCGCCACATTGGGCTGCACATAGTCCGAATATTCCACGATCTTGAGCTCGATGCCCGCGGGCTTGAGCAGCTTGGCGGCCTCGCCGAGGATCTCGGCGTGGGGCGTGGGCGACGCGCCCACGGTGAGGGTGGTGGCCGCGTGGGCCGCGCCCGCGAGGCAAAGACCGGACACAAGGGCCGCCGCGATAAGGAGTTTGTTCATGTGCTCTTCCTTCATCTGTTGTTGAGGGTGATGCCGCACGCGGGCTGCCGGAGGCCGCCCGCCGCGCCCGCCTAGCCGCCGCGCCGGTCCGAGCGGCGCGTGGCCCAGTTGCCGAAACTCTGGATGGCCTGCACGATGATGATGAGCAGGACCACCGTGATGATCATGATGTCCGTCTGGTAGCGGTTGTAGCCGTACATGATGGCGAGCTTGCCGAGGCCGCCGCCGCCCACCGCGCCCGCCATGGCCGAATAGCCGAGGATGGTGATGGCCGCTACCGCGCTGCCGTTGATGAGCGAGGGCAGCGCCTCGGGAATAAGCACCTTGCAGATGATCTGCCAGACGCTTGCGCCCATGCTTTCCGCCGCCTCCACCACGCCGTGGTCCACCTCCAGCAGGGAGGATTCCACCAGGCGCGCCACAAAGGGCGCGGCCGCCAGCACCAGCGGGACCACCGTGGCGTTGTTGCCGATGGTCGTGCCCACGAGGAAGCGCGTGAAGGGGATGACCGCGATCATGAGAATGAGGAAGGGGAAGGAGCGCGTGAGGTTCACCACCACGTCGAGCACGCTGTAGAACGCGGCGTGCGGGCGGATGCCGCCTTTTCGCGTGATGACGAGCGCCACCCCCATGACGATGCCGAACACGTAGGAAAAGAAGGTCGCCACCACGGTCATGTAGATGGTGTCCCAGGTTCCGACGAGGAGCATCTCCAGCGTCTTTTCGTCAATCATGGGGTGCGTCCTCCAGTTTTTCCAGCGCGAGGCCGCGCTCCTTCGCCCAGGCCATGATGCGCTCGCGCGTGTCTTTCGCGTCCGGGAGCTGGAGCACCATCTGGCCCACGGCCGTGCCGCCGATGTCGCGCGTGTCCGCATACATGATGTTCACCGGGCAGCCGCAGTGCAGCACGAGGTTGGAGATGACCGGCTCGAAGGAGGAGCGCCCGTTGAAGATAAGCCTGTAGAGATTGTCGCACTTGTCGAGCGGCAGGTTCTGGAGCGCCTCGGGCAGCACCAGCTTGCGCGCCGCCTCGGTTGCCGGGTGGAAGAAGACCTCCTCCACCGGCCCGTGCTCCACGATGACGCCCTTGCTGATGATGGCCACATGGCTGCAGATCTGGTCGATGACGCGCATCTCGTGGGTGATGACCACGGCCGTGATGCCGAGTTGCGCGTTGATGTCTTTAATCAGCGCGAGGATGGAATCCGTGGTGGCCGGGTCCAGCGCCGAGGTGGCCTCGTCGCAGAGCAGCACGCGCGGCCGCGTGGCGAGCGCGCGCGCGATGGCCACGCGCTGCTTCTGGCCGCCGGAAAGCTGGGAGGGATAGGCCCCCATGCGCGCGGAGAGGCCGACCATGTCGAGCAGCTCCTCGGCGCGGCGGCGTCCCTCGGCGCGGGAGACGCCCGCGAGCTCCAGCGGGAAGCGCACGTTCTCGAGCGCCGTGCGCTGCATGAGCAGGTTGAACTGCTGGAAGATCATGCCCATGGAGCGGCGCGCCTCGCGCAGAGCCGCGCCCGAGAGGGCGCAGAGGTCGCGCCCCTCGAACATCACCCGGCCGGCCGTGGGACGCTCCAGAAGGTTGATGCAGCGCACCAGGGTGGACTTGCCCGCGCCGCTCTTGCCGATGATGCCGAAGATCTCGCCCTTGCCGATGGAGAGGTCGATGCCGCGCAGGGCATAGACGGGCTCGCCGTGGCCGGGATACTTCTTTTCCAGGTGCTCGATCTTGATGATGGGCTCGTCCGCCATGCCGCCTCCGGCGCGTCTTGCGGGTGCATCCCGCCACGCCCGGTGGGCATAGCACGTTTCGCGGCAAAGGCAAAGCGGCGGGGCTTGCCAATGGCCGCCCCCCTATGTAAAGTTTCGCCTGGCCGGGCAGGCGGCCTCCGGGTGCGCCTCTATCGGGGCCTGGCCACAACAACGGAGAGAAACATGGCTGACAACCATCACGAACATACGGTGGAGGAACTGCGGAAGGAGCTTAACAGCGTGCGCGAGCAGATGGACAGCCTGCTCGAGACGCTGAGGGACAGGAAGGACGAGCTCGGCGGCGAGCTTTCCTCGCGCCTTTCCCGCGAGCTCGAGCACTATCGCCATCTCGCCCAGGACCAGGCCCGCAAGTTCCAGGACGCGGGCGCGGCGGGCATGGAGGAAGTGAGCGACCAGGTGCGCCGCAATCCCATGACGAGCCTGCTCATCGCTTTTGGCGCTGGCTGCGTCTTTTCCTGCCTGTTCCGGAACTTGAGGTAGCCCCCCGCGTGAAGGGCCTGGCGGAACTGGTCGTCAGCCTGTGCGACCTCTGCGAGGCCGAGGGACGGCTGCTTGAGGCGGGCATCCTGCGCACCGTGCGCCGGGCGGCCCTGCTCTCTCTGGGCCTGATCTTCGGCGCGGCCGGCCTCGCGCTCCTTCTGGGCGCGCTCTATGCCCTGCTGAGCGAGCTTCTGTCGAGGCCCGCGGCCCTGGCCCTGCTTGGCTGCGCCAGCGCGGCCATTGCGGGCCTTTTGCTCTGGTGCGCGCGCAAGGGCCCTGTCCCTGCCGACGACGCGGCGGCGGAGGGGCCGGAGCAGCCGCAGGAAGACAAGACCGCGCAGGCGTTGACGCCGTCCCCGCATAAGGAGACGGCGGCTGCGGAACAGAAGCTCGCCGGCGGCCGTTCCCCATGGGCGGGCG
>CAMWTD010000087.1 GCA_947177085.1 uncultured Desulfovibrio sp. | reverse complement strand
AGCGAAGCGGAAGACGGGTGCTAGTGCCGGAAGAATCCTAAAAAATAAGATTTTTAGGTTCCGGCAAGGAAGATAAAAATTTCCGAAGGGAGTGTACTCAAGTACTCGACCGAGGAAATTTTTCTCTGACGCAGCCGGAACCTAAAAGGCTGTTTTTGACGGATACTTTCGGCGTTAAGGATGCAGCGGAGACAGGCTAAATGCATACACAACGCCTGCCCACAGGCGTGGCGCGAGGCCTCGCCCCACCGAGTCAACGCATGGACAACCCCCAACGCAAAAAGCCCGCCCGCGGGGCCTACCTCTTGCCCAACATGCTCACCACCCTGAGCATGTTTCTGGGCTTTCTCGCCATGGTCTGGGCAGGCCAGGGCAGGTTTGAGCACGCGGGCATGGCCATCCTCGCCTCGGCGCTGATGGACGGGCTGGACGGCAAGGTGGCGCGGCTCACCAACACGGCGAGCGAGTTCGGCGTGCAGTACGATTCCCTCGCCGACCTCGTGGCCTTCGGGCTCGCCCCGGCCATCCTGCTCTGGCACTGGCAGCTTTGCAATTTCGGGCGCGTGGGCGTGGCCGCGGCCTTTATCTTCGCGGCCTGCGGGGCGCTCCGCCTGGCGCGCTTCAACGTGAGCACGGCCGTCACGGGCAAGCGCTTCTTCATGGGCCTGCCCATCCCGGCGGGCGGCTGCACGGTCGTCACCTTCATCTTCTTCGCGGCGCTCTTCCCCGAGGCGCTGAACACCGTCACGCCCTATGCGGCCCTCGTGCTGGCCGTGGCCGTGGGCGTGCTCATGGTGAGCCGGGTGCGCTATTTTTCCTTCAAGGAATACGACATCCTCACCGCGCACCCGGTGAGGAGCATGCTGGCCTTCCTCTTCCTTTTGGCGCTCGTGGTCTCCGCGCCGCGCGTCTTCGGCTTTGTCTACTGCGCCCTCTACATCGCGGGCGGCCTCGTCTATACCTTCTATATCCTGCCGCGCCGCGACCGCAAGCTCATGCGCTCGCTGGCAACGCAGGATGAGTGACCGCCCGGGACAGCGCCCTTCCGGGAGCACGCGGCTCCCCCGGCCGGGGCCCGGCAAGCGCGCCCCATCTACCGCCTTGGAGGCATCCCATGTCTGATCGCGTCTACTTCTTCGACACCACCCTGCGCGACGGCGAACAGTCGCCCGGCGCGACCATGAATTTCCAGGAAAAGCTGCGCCTCGCCCACCAGCTCGAGGTGCTCGGCGTGGACATCATCGAGGCCGGCTTCCCGGCGTCCAGCCCGGGCGATTTCGAGGCCGTGCGCGCCATCGCCGCCCAGGCCGGGCCCGACGTGCAGATCGCGGGCCTCGCCCGCTGCGCCGAGCGGGACATCGACCGCTGCTGGGAGGCCGTGAAGGTGGCCAAGCGCCCGCGCATCCACACCTTTATCGCCACCTCGCCCCTGCACATGGAGTTCAAGCTGCGCAAGAGCCCAGAGGAGGTGCTGGAGCTGGCGAAAGCCTCGGTGGCGCGCTGCGCCGGCTACACGCCCAATGTGGAATTTTCCTGCGAGGATTTTTCCCGCTCGGATCTCGACTTTGTCTGCCGCGTGGTGGAGGCGGCCATCGACGCCGGGGCGACCACCATCAACCTGCCGGACACCGTGGGCTACGCCCAGCCCGAGGAATTCGCCGCCAAGGTGCGCTATGTGATGGAAAACACGCGGGGCAGCGGCAAGGCCGTGTTCAGCGTGCACTGCCACGACGACCTCGGCCTCGGCGTGGCCAATACGCTGGCCGCCCTGCATGTGGGCGCGCGCCAGGCCGAGGTGGCGCTCAACGGCATCGGCGAGCGCGCGGGCAACGCGGCCCTGGAGGAAGTGGCCATGGCGCTGCATGTGCGCCGCGACTACTACGGCCTTGAGGACAACATCAAGACCGAGCAGCTCTATCCCTCCTGCCGGCTGCTCTCCATCATCATCGGCCAGCCCATTCCCATCAACAAGGCCATCACCGGGGCCAACGCCTTCGCGCACGAGTCGGGCATCCACCAGGACGGGATGCTCAAGCACCGCGAGACCTACGAGATCATGACGCCGCAGGCCGTGGGCCGCAGCGCCACGCATCTCGTCATCGGCAAGCACTCGGGCAGAAACGCGGTGCGCAGCAAGTTCGAAAGCCTCGGCTACAAGCTGGACGACGAGCAGCTCAACCAGGTCTTCGAGGCCGTCAAGGCCCTGGCCGACCGCAAGAAGCAGCTCCACGACGAAGACCTCATGGCGCTGGTGCAGCAGGAGGTCTACCGCATCCCGGACCGCCTGTGCCTGAGGCATGTGAGCGTGCAAAGCTCCGACGCGGGCGGCGTGCCGCCCACGGCCGCGGTGCTCATGGACGTGGCCGGGGAGGAGAAGAGCGGCGCGGGCTTCGGGGCCGGCCCCATCGACGCGCTCTACAATGTCATCGCCGACCTCGCGGGGCGTCAGCCCGAGCTGGAGCAGTATTCGGTCAGCGCCATCACCGGCGGCACGGACGCGCTCGGCGAAGTGACGGTGCGCCTGCGCGAGAACGGGCTTTCCGCGGTGGGCCGGGGCAACCACCCCGACATCCTCGTGGCCAGCGCCCGGGCCTTTGTGGACGCGCTCAACAATCTCGCCAAGCGCGAGGCCGAAGGCGAGCGCGTGCATTCGCAACATTCCTGAATTTCCGGAATCATGGCCGCAGCGAGGCCATGCAGAAAGAGGATATGACCATGCCCAGAACCCTTGCCCAGAAAATCCTTCAGCGCCACACGGACGAGCCCGTGGAGGACGGCGCCATCGTCCAGTGCCGCGTCTCCATGGTGCTCGCCAACGACATCACGGGGCCCCTCGCCATCAAGTCCTTCCGGGGCATGGGGGCCGAGCGCGTCTTTGACCGCGACAGGATCGCCCTCGTCATGGACCACTTCACCCCCCAGAAGGACATCGATTCCGCCAACCAGGTGCTCATCAGCCGCCGCTTCGCCGAGGAGCAGCAGATCACCCACTACTACGAAGGCGGCAACTGCGGCGTGGAGCACACCCTGCTGCCGGAGCTCGGCCTCGTGAACCCCGGGGACCTCGTCATCGGCGCGGACAGTCACACCTGCACCTATGGCGGCATCGGGGCCTTTGCCACGGGCATGGGCTCCACGGACATCGCGGCGGCCATGGCCCTCGGCGAGACCTGGCTCAAGGTGCCCTCCACCATCCGGGTGGAATATGCGGGCGAGATGTCGCGCTGGATGCGCGCCAAGGACTTGATGCTGCTGCTCATCGGGCGCATCGGCGTGGACGGCGCGCTCTACAAGGCGCTGGAATTTGGCGGCCCGGTCATCGCCGCCCTCGGCGTGGAAGGACGCCTCACCATGGCCAACATGGCCATCGAGGCCGGGGCCAAGGTGGGCCTCTTCCCCGTGGACGCGGTGACGCTTTCCTGGTGCGCGGAGCGCGGCCACACTGTCGCGCCGGACATCAGGGACGGCCTCGCCGCCGATCCGGACGCGAAGTATGACCAGGTGCTTCACATGGACGTGACCGGGCTTGAGCCCGTGGTGGCCTGTCCGCACCTGCCCTCCAACGTCATGCCGGTTTCCGAGGTGAAGGACGTCCCCATCCAGCAGGTGGTCATCGGCTCCTGCACCAATGGCCGCATCAGCGACATGCGCGACGCGGCGGAAATCCTGCGCGGCCGCAAGGTGGACAAAAAGGTGCGCTGCATCGTTTTGCCCTCCACGCCGGAAGTGTGGAAGGCCTGCCTTGCCGAGGGCCTCATGGAGGTCTTCATGGACGCGGGCTGCATCGTTGGCCCCTGCACCTGCGGGCCCTGCCTTGGCGGGCATATGGGCATCCTCGGGAACGGCGAGGCCGCCGTGACCACAACGAACCGCAATTTCAAGGGCCGCATGGGCACGCTGGACTCGCAGCTCTACCTCGCGAGCCCCATCGTGGCCGCGGCCAGCGCCGTGGCGGGCAAGGTGGCCGGCCCCCGCGAAATTGGTCTCTAGTTGGAAATTTTTCCAATTTCCAGCCATACGCGCTGTCGTTTCGCGGAAACAACGCGGTGTTTCCGCTCACACAAGCGCGGGCGCTCCTGAATGAGCGCCGGGCAGCCTGCCATAAACGCCAGGCTGCCCCGGAAATCGGCCTCGCGCAGGCCCCGGGCACAAAGAGGAGAAAGATACCCATGATATACAAGGGCAAGGCCCACAAGGTGGGCGAACATGTGGATACGGACGCCATCATCCCCGCGCGCTTCCTCGTCACCGCGGACCCGGAAAAACTGGGTGAAAACTGCATGGCCGGCCTCGAGCCGGACTGGGTCAGTCGCGTGAACAAGGGCGACATCCTCGTGGCCGGCCGCAACTTCGGCTGCGGCTCTTCGCGGGAGCACGCGCCCCTCGCCATCCTCGGCGCGGGCATGCCCGTGGTGGTGGGCCACAGCTTCGCGCGCATCTTCTACCGCAACGCCTTCAACATGGGCCTGCCACTCATGGAGGTGGGCGACGCCATGGACGCCATCAATGACGGCGACGAAATCGAGATCGACACCGCCACCGGCCGCATCCGCGACCTGACCAACGGCGCGGAGATCGTCTGCCCGCCCCTGCCGGAATCCATGAGCAAAATTCTCGAAAGCGGCGGCCTCGTGGGCTATGTGAAACAGCGGCTCGAGGAGAAATAGCCCATGGACGCGCGTATCTGTCTCTTGCCGGGCGACGGCATCGGCCCGGAGATCCTGGCCCAGGGCGTGGCCGCGCTCAAGGCCGCGGGCCAGCGCTTCCACCATGAATTCACCTTTGTGGAAGCGCTTATCGGCGGCGCGGCCGTGGATGCGTCCGGCGAACCGCTGCCCGCCGAGACCGTGACCCGCTGTCTTGAATCGAATGCGGTCTACTTCGGCGCGGTGGGCGGGCCCAAGTGGGACAGCCTGCCCCGCGCCCAGCGGCCGGAGCGCGGCATCCTCGGCATCCGCAAGGCACTCGGGCTTTTCGCCAACCTGAGGCCCGCCATGCTCTTCCCCGAGCTCGCCGGGGCCTGCCTGCTCAGGGCGGATATCGCCGCGCGCGGCCTTGACCTCATCGTGGTGCGCGAGCTCACGGGGGACGTCTATTTCGGCGAGCCGCGCGGGCGCGAGCTGCGCGACGGCCTGCGCACCGGCTTCGACACCATGCTCTATAACGAGGAGGAGGTGCGCCGCATCGCCAGGGTGGCCTTCGAGACGGCCCGCGGGCGGCGCGGGAAGGTCTGCTCCGTGGAAAAGAGCAATGTGCTCGAGACCTCGCGCCTCTGGCGGGAGGTGGTGGAGGAGACGCACAGGGAATATCCCGACATCGAGCTCTCGCACCTCTATGTGGACAATACCGCCATGCAGCTCGTGCGCGACCCCTCGCAGTTCGACGTCATCCTCACGGGCAACCTCTTCGGCGACATCCTCTCGGACGAGGCCGCCGTCATCACCGGCTCGCTCGGCATGTTGCCCTCGGCTTCGCTGGGCGCGGGGGGCCCGGGCCTGTTCGAGCCCATCCACGGCTCCGCGCCGGACATCGCGGGCGAGGACAAGGCCAATCCGCTGGCGACCATCCTCTCCGGGGCCATGCTCCTGCGGCTCGGGCTGCGCCTGCCCGAGGAGGCTGACTGCATCGAGGCCGCCGTGCGCCGCACCCTCGCCGACGGCTTCCGCACGGCCGACATCATGGAGCCGGGCAAGACCCTCGTGGGCTGCGCGGCCATGGGCGCGGCCGTGTGCGAGCGCATCCACCGCATCCGGGGCTGAGGCCGTGCGCGTCCTGCTCGGCTGCGTCAACAGCAGCGTCTCCCTGGTGGGCTATGACCTCGCGAAGCGCGTGCCCTTCTGGTACAGCCCGGGCAATGTGCTCCGCGCCTGTGGGGTCTGCGCGCATCAGGACGCCCTCTGGGTCGCCACGGACAATGTGGTGCAGCGGCTCGACGCCGCGGGCGTCACGCCGCTGGGGCTTCCCGGCCCGCACGAGAACCTCGCGCACAGCGTGAAGCCGCTGGACTTCGCGGGCGGCGAAGCCCTGGGCGTGGCCGACACGGGCAATTCGCGCGTGATCGTCCTCGGGGGCGGTAAAGCGCTCTTCTCCCTTTCGCCGCTGGAGGGCTGGCTGGAAGCGGCCGGTGAAGGCGGCGACGCGTTGCGCTCCCTGCCTCCGGACGCCATCCACCTCAATGACTTCATCACCTGGAAGGACGGCCTGCTTGTCTCGGCCTTCAATTACCAGCCCTTCGCGGGCCTGAAGCGCGACTTCCCGTCGTGGCAGGCCGAGGGCCTGGGCTGCCTCTTCCACCTGCGCCGCCACGAGGGCCGCACCATCGCGCGCGTGGCGGCCTCTGGCCTCGACTGCCCCCATTCGCTGACACAGTGGGAGGGCGCGGTCTATTGCTGCTCCTCGGCGCGGGGCATGTTCTTCCGCTATGTGGAGGACGGCTGCGGAACCCTGCGCGAGGATGCGCGCTGGGCCGTGACGGAAAGCCACTTCCTGCGCGGGGCCCTGCGCGTGGATGGCGGCTGGCTTCTGGGCGGCTCCTCCCACCGCCACCAGGAGGACGGCGGCGGCATGTGCCTCTTCCTGCTCCACGACGGTGGCCAGGTGGAGGAGCTCCCCCTGGGCGGCCCGGGCGAGATCTATGACATCATCCCCTGGGATCACGCCCTCATGCCCGGGATTTGCGCCATGCTCGCCAGGCGTTCCCTGCTGGACCTGCCCGGGGAATTCCCTCCCCGCTGCGCGCTGCCGCCGGAATACGCGGACTGAGCCGCCCTCCCCGGCCTTTTCCACGCAAAAAGGCCCCCGGAATGCTCCGGGGGCCTTTGTGCTTCCGTGCGCGTTGCCGCGTTACAGCACCCGGTAATAGACCGCGGGCTCGCGCAAGAGGCCCGCGTCGGCCGCGCGGCGCAGGGCCCCGCTCATGGCGCGGGCCGTGGTTTCGTGGGTCATGAAGACGAGGGGCAGGCCGCTCGCGCCCTGGCCGGCCTTCTGGATCATCTGGGCCACGCTGATGCCCTCGGCCGCCATGCAGCCCGAAATGTCGCGCAACACGCCCGGCGTGTCCTCCACCATGACGCGCACATAGTAGGGCGAGCGCCACTCCTCGGGCGGGACGATGGCCGCGCGCGCCAGCTCGCCCTCGGCAAAGCCGGTGTTGTTGGGCCGCTCCTCGCGGGCCACGGCCATGAGGTCGGCGAGCACCGCGCCGGCCGTGGGCAGGCTGCCCGCGCCGCGGCCGTGAAAGAAGAGCGGCCCGGCGGCGTTGGCGTCCACGCGCAGGGCGTTGTAGGCCCCGCCCACGCGCGCGAGCAGATAGGTATGGTGCACGAGCGCGGGGAAGACGCCGGCCTCGAGCCGCAGCGGGCCCCCGGCGGACGCGCGGGCCCCGTCCTGCGCCGCGGCAAGGCGTGCCTGGCCGATGAGCTTGATGCGGTAGCCGAATTCCCGCGCGAAGCGGATGTCGAGCGCGGCCATGCCGCGGATGCCCCGCACGGCGAGCGCCGCATAGGGATAGTCCGCGCCCCAGGCCAGCCGGATGAGCAGGACGAGCTTGTGCGCCGCGTCATGGCCGTCGATGTCGAGGGTGGGATCGGCCTCGGCGAAGCCCAGTTCCTGCGCCTGGCGCAGGGCCTCCCCGAACTCGATGCCGCTCGAGGTCATCTCGGAGAGGATGTAGTTGCTCGTGCCGTTCAAGATGCCCATGAGCGACTCGATGCGGTTGCCCACAAGGCTCTCCTTGAGGGCCTCCACCACGGGGATGGCCCCGGCCACGCTGGCCTCGTAGCGCAAGATGCGCCGTTTTTTCCGCGCCAGGCGGAAGAGCGCGAGGCCGTCCTCGGCGAGCAGGGCCTTGTTGGCCGTGACCACATGCTTGCCGTGCGTAAGCGCGGACGAGATGATGCTCCGCGCGGCGTCGATGCCGCCCATGAGCTCCACGAGCACGTCGATTTCCGGGTCATTGACGAGCCTGGCCGGATCCGTGGTGAGCTCCGCCCCGGCGGGCAGCGGCACTTCGCGGGCCTTGTGGGCGTCGCGCACGAGCACGGCGCGGATGACCACGTCCCGGCCCGTGCGCCTGCGGATGATGTCGGCGTTGTCCTCGAGCAGGCGCGCAAGGCCGCTCCCCACCGTGCCGAAGCCGGCCAGTCCCACGCCCAGGGGGCGCGTTTCGCTTGTCCTGGTCATTGGTCGTCCTGTTGCGTTATGTCGTACTTTCGGGTTGGTGCGTACCTGTGCAGCGGCGTTAATGCCGAAATTATCCGTCAAAAACAGCCTTGCTTCAGCCGTTGCGACGCAGGA
>CAMWTD010000086.1 GCA_947177085.1 uncultured Desulfovibrio sp. | reverse complement strand
CGCCCTGGCCGCGCGCGGTGTGGATGTGGGGGAGCCCGCCAGCGTCACGACGCGCCATATCCAGGCCTGGGTTGGGCAACTCTACCGCGAGGGGCTTGCGAAAAGCAGCATGGCGCGCAAGCTCGCGGCAGCGCGGAGCTTTTTCCGCTATTTGCTGCGCCTGGGGCGCGTGGAGGCCAATGTGGCGGCGCTGGTGCGCAATCCGCGGCAGGAGCGGCGTCAGCCGCGCATCCTCAACCGGGAAGAGACCAGCGCTCTCCTGGACGCAAAAACGGAGCACCCACAGTCCGCAACCGCAAGCCCCGGGGCGGCGCGGCTGCGCTCGCGCGACCTTGCCCTCGCGGAACTGCTCTACGGCTCGGGCCTGCGCATCTCCGAGGCGCTGGGCCTCAATGTGGACGACATTGCGCTCGCGGGGGGCATGGCGCGCGTCATGGGCAAGGGCGGCCGCGAACGCATGGCCCCACTCTCCGACGCCTCGGTGGCGGCGCTTTCCGCGTGGCTCGAAGACCGCCCTTATCTTGCCGCGGTGGACTCGCAGGCCCTTTTCGTGGGCGCGCGCGGGGCGCGCCTCAACCGCCGCGAGGCTGCCCGCCGCATCGCCCTGCTTTGCCGTGAGGCCGGGCTCGCCGTGACCGTTTCACCGCATACGCTGCGCCATTCCTTTGCGACCCATTTGCTCGACGCCGGGGCGGACCTGCGCAGCGTGCAGGAACTGCTCGGCCACAAAAGGCTCGCCACCACCCAGCGGTATACCCAGGTCAGCCTGGAGCGGCTCATGCGCGTCTATGACCAGGCCCATCCCCGCGCAAAGGAGGACTAAGGCCCGGGAAAGCGGGGAAATGTCCCCACGGGTATTGGCATGGCAGGCACTTTGTGCTAAAGGGAACAACGCGGCGTTTGTGAGCCGCATCCCCTGGCATTGCCTGCCGCCCAGACGGCGCACAAAGGAGGCATCTTCATGTCCGCACTTGTCATTGGCCACATGAATCCCGACACCGACAGCATCATTTCCGCCATCGCCGCAGCCGACCTCTATGCGAAACGCGGCATCGACGTGACCCCGGCCGCCCAGGGCGCGCCCTCCCCGGAAACGGCCTTCGTGCTTGAGAAGTTCGGCCTCCCCGCTCCCAAGATCGTCACGGATGTGGCCGGGCAGGACATCTTCCTTGTGGACTTTTCCGACCTGGCCCAGGCCCCGCAGGGCATGGACACGGCCACGGTTCTCGGCATCGTCGACCACCACAAGCTCGGCGACGTGACCACCGCCACCCCCCTCGAGGCGTGGATCTGGCCCGTGGGCTGCACCGGCACGGTCATCAAGAACATGTATGATTTCTACGGCGTGGAGCTTTCCCGCAATGTGGCGGGCGGCCTGCTCTGCGCCATCCTTTCGGATACGGTCATCTTCAAGTCGCCCACCTGCACCGAGGCCGACCGCAAGGCCGTGGAAGACCTCGCCGCCATCGTCGGCGTGGACGACGTGGTGGCCCTGGGCATGGAAATGTTCAAGGTCAAGAGCGCCGTGGACGGCACGCCCATGCGCGATCTCGTCTTCCGCGACTACAAGGACTTTGACATGAACGGCAACAAGGTGGGCATCGGCCAGCTCGAGGTGGTGGACCTCTCCATCCTCGACGCGGTCAAGCAGGGCCTGCGCGAGGAAATCGCCCGCGTCAAGGGCGAAGGCCGCCACAGCGTCTTTTTGCTGCTCACCGACATCATGAAGGAAGGCTCGGAAATGCTCATCGTTTCCGATGATCCGGCCGTGGTGGAAGCCGCCTTCGGCGTCAAGGTGGACGGCGACACCGTGTGGCTGCCCGGCGTCATGAGCCGCAAGAAGCAGGTCGTGCCCAACTTTGAAAAGGCCTTCAAGTAGCGCGCCTTGCCAGCTTTGCGCGGGTCGGGGCCGGATTTCCGGCTCCGGCCCTTTTCTTTTCCGGCCCATTCTTGCATGGCGGCCGCAACTGGCATAGCATCGCGCCATGCCCCAAACGCCCCCAGCGCCAGCGCAATCCCGCATCCTCGTCCTTCTCTACGGGCATGATCCCCGGGCAAGCCTCGCCTCACTGGGCGATTCCGGCGTGGCCCCGCAGGTTCGGGTACTCTGGGCGTCCCAGGGCGGTCCGGCCTCTATTGCGGAAGAAGGTCGCCGCCTTGGGGAGCGCCTGCTGGCGGAGCGCAGGCTTGCGGCCTTCGCGTGGCACGCCCTCGAGCCCGGGGAGGACTGGCGCGGACGGGCCAATGAACTTCTTGGTTTCGCAGCGGCCGAAGCCAGCCCTGCGCGGCCAGAATTTCTGCTGCTGCTCTCCGCCACGGTCACGCCGGAAGAGGGCTGTCTTGCCGCGCTCGCCCGACGCCTTGCCGGAGAGCCCGCGCTTGCAGGCGCATCGCCGCTATTGCTCTCCCCGCCCGAAGGGGAACTTCCCCGCCGGGTGCGCCATATGGGCAGCGTCTTTGACAGCCGCCGCCAGATCCATTCCCTCTACGAGGGCCTCCCCTCCAGCCATCCGCTGGCGCAAAAGCGCCGCCATTTTCAGGTCGGCCCCGAAGACGCCCTCATGCTGCGCGTGGCCGATTATTGCGCTGTGGGCGGGTTCGCGCCCGACCTCGAGGACCTGGCCCCGCTGGACCTCTGCTTCCGCCTCGGCAAGGGGCAGCCAGCTTTTTCCACCGAGCCCGCGGCCCTTGCCGCGCAGGCGGACATCCGCGCGGGCCTGAGCGCCGCCGCCTGCTGGAACAGCCTTGTGCAGCGCGGGCGCATCCCCGCCGGGACAGGGCAGCCCGACTATGCCCTCCATGTGCTCGCCGACGGCCTCAACTACAGCTTTACCCCCTGGCTGGACGAAGGGCCGGAACCGCCCGGGGGGCGCCCGCAAGGCGACAGCCTGACGGAGGCATGGCTTGGCTGGCGGCACGCGCCGGCTCCGGCGCACCTGCTGCGGCTGCTCACGCAGATGGACAAAGCGGAGCTCGCCCGCATGGTGGAACAGTGCCGCTCCTTCCCTGCCCTGCTGCCCCACGCTTTCGCATGGTACTGCGCGCAGGCGCGACATATGGAGGCCTTCGCGCGCGGCACGGGTCTCCCGCAGTTCGGGGAGGACGTCGCCCGCTGGCTGCGCGCCCGGACACGCTTCCATCACGGGCAGCTCCGGCCCGGGATGCGCGCCCTTGCGGATGCGGGCCTTTGGTCCTGCTCGCTGGATGCGGCGGCTTCGTCCTATGACGCCTGGATCGAGTTGCAGGAGCCCGCCCTGCGGGCATCACGGATAGAACCGGGCGGGGCCTGCCCGGAAATCGCCGTCATCATGCCGGTGTGGAATCCGCGCCCGGAGCATCTTGCGGCCGCCCTTGATTCCGTGCTGGCGCAAAGCTATGGCCGCTGGCAGCTCTGCATTGCGGACGACGCCTCCAGCGATCCGGCCATCCCGGAACTGCTCCGCGCCTATGCCGTCCGGGATTCGCGCATCCGCCTCACCCGCCGGACGGAGAACGGCCATATCTCGCGGGCCAGCAACAGCGCCCTTGCCCTCGCGGACGCCCCTTGGGCGGCCTTTTTGGACCACGATGACCTGCTCGCGCCGGCGGCCCTCGCGGAGACCGCCGCCGTCATCGCAGCGCGGCCGGGGCTCGCCTGCGTCTATACCGACGAGGACAGGATCGATATCGACGGCGTGCGCCGCAGCCCGGTCTTTAAGCCCGGCTTTGACTGCGACCTCTTCAGCGTCGGGCATCTCACATGTTACCCGGCGGAGGCAGTGCGCGCCGCGGGGGGGCTGCGCCCCGGCTTTGAGGGCTCGCAGGACCTCGACCTCTGGCTGCGCCTCACCGAGCGGCTTGAGCCGCGCAGGGTGGCGCATATCCCCCGGGTGCTCTACCACTGGCGCGTCCACGAGGGGAGCACCACGGGCAGCCTTGCCGCCAAACCCTATGTGCTTGAGGCCACTCGCCGCGCGCTCACGGAAGCCGCGCAGAGGCGCGGGCACGTGGTGGAGGGCATGGCGTCGGAGCGCAACACCTTTTTCAGGCTCATCCTTGGCGTGCCCGAGGGGTTGAGGTGCAGCGTCATCCTGCTGGCGGACGCCGCGTGCGCGTGCCGCGCCCCGGCCAAGCCGCTTGTGGAGGCGCTTGCGCAGCTTGGCGGCCGCATGTGGCTCGAAGTGCTCTGGCAGCCGCTTTCGCCGGACGCCACCGCGCCCCGGTGGTGGCCAGGGAAGACAGCGCCCCCGCCGCGCGTCCTTCCGGCCGCCGGGCCCCACTGGACCGAAGCCTGCGTGGCCGCCGCGCAGGAGGCAAGGGGCGATGTGCTCCTGTTTCTCCATGCCGGGCTCACGCCGGGGCCCGGCTGCCGGCCGGAGCAAATGCTGGTGCAGGCTGCGCGCCAGGACGTCGCCTTTGTGGGCGGCCTTGTGTGGAAGGGAGGAAGGCTCTGGAACGGCGGCCTCGCCCCGGATGTGACGGGCCTGCCCTTCCCGCTCCTGCGCGGGGCGACGCCGTTGGAACTGCGGACCTCGTGCTGGGGCCGCTTTCTGCTGACGAGGCATGTGGTGGGCGTCGCGTGGCAGGCCATGGGCTGCCGCAGGGAGCTTATGCTGGCCCCGCATATGCGGGACGCGCTCGACGCCCGCATGGGCCCCCTCGCCGGCGCGGGCTGCAGCCTGCATGAGGAGGCGCTGGGGCGCTTTACCCTGGTTTCGCCGTGGGGGCAATGGGAATGGCCGGCCGAGTTAACGGACGAGGTCCTGACGACGGCAGCCCGGGCCCGCTTTCTCGGGCGCTGGGGCGAAACCGTGCGGCAACACCCCTTGCGCAACGCCAACCTGTGCGCCGCGCCGGATCATGGCTGGCGGCTCATGCTAGGCGACGGCCCCGCGCCCGCCCCCTGAAACCACTGGACAGGGACGCGGTGCGGGCTGTGGTCCTAGAGGACCTTGCTGCCCTTGAAGGAAATATCCACCACCTCATAGGTGACGCGTCCGCGCGGGATGTCCACGCTGACCTCGTCGCCCACTTCCTTGCCAAGCAGGGCCTGCCCCACGGGCGAGAGGAAGGAGATGGAGCCCTTGGCGGGGTCGGCCTCGTCGGGCCCGAGGATGGTGTAGGTGCGGGATTCGCCGCTGTCAGCATCTTCCACTTCCACCGTGGCCCCAAAGGCGACCTTGTCGCCCGAAAGGGTGTCAAGGTCGATGACCTGATAGAGCGCCAGGCGCGACTCGATATACTTGATGCGCGCCTCGGCCATGCCCTGCCGCTCGCGCGCGGCGTCATAGCCCGCATTTTCGCGCAAGTCGCCCTCTTCGCGGGCTTCCTTGATGGCCTGGATGATGGCGGGCCGCTCGCTCTTCAGGCGCGCGAGTTCGTCCTCCAGCCGCTTGTAGCCCTGAACGGAAATGGGAATATTCGTCATGTTCGCCCTCACGCGAAAAAAAACCTCCGCTGCACGGGCAGCGCAGGCTCGGGAACGGGTGGATATGCGGGATGTTTGGCAGCGCACGCGGCTGCCTGAGCCCCTATACTAGGCAGCCGGCGCGCCCGCGTCAAGCCCCGCGGAGCGGGGAGGCGCGCTGGCTTTTGCGCTTGCGCAGCCCGGGGGGGACGTATATGCTTGGGCTTGCGCGGCAAAGGCAGCCGCGCCCGAAAAGACCGACTGTCATGAAAAAATATCTGCGCTATCTGGGCCCCGTGCTCGTGACCGGCATCTTTGTGCTGGCCGTCTACCTGCTCTACAACAAGCTCAAGGCTTACAGCATCGCCCAGATCCGCGAGAGCATCGAGCAGATCTCCTATGGCCGCATCGGCCTCTCGCTCGTCCTCATGGTCATCAACTACATGATCCTCGTGGGCTATGACTGGCTCGCGCTCAAGGCCATCCACAAAAAACTGCCCCTGCCGCGCGTGGGCCTGGTCTCCTTCGTGGGGCAGGCGGTGAGCTACAATTTCGGCGCGCTCCTTGGGGGGACCAGCGTGCGCTACCGCTTTTATTCCGCATGGGGTTTTTCCCTGACGGACATCGTGCGCCTCGTGCTCATGCTGGCCGTGACCTTCTGGGTGGGCGCGCTCGGAACCTGCGGCATCATCTTCCTTCTCGCGCCGCCCTATATCCCCGAAGAGCTGCTCACCAACATGCCCATCAAGGATGTGCGCATCCTCGGGCTCATCCTCACCCTTATCGCCTGCTCCTACCTTGTCCTCTGCTTCGTGGTGCGCAAGCCCGTGCATATTTTCGGCAAGGAATTCGTCTTCCCCTCGCCGCGCATCGCCGTGGCCCAGTGCATCGTGGCCGGGGTGGACATCGTTGCCGCGTCGGCCTGCATGTTCGTGCTCCTGCCGGGCGACATCGGCATCAGCTTTCTCGACTTCCTGCCAAGCTATCTTATGGCCCAGGTGGCCGTGGTGCTCACCCATATCCCGGGCGGCGTGGGCATTTTCGAGCTCGTCATCCTTGAGCTCTCGCACACGAGCCACACCCAGGCCGTGTTCGCGGCGGTGCTGCTCTTCAGGCTCATTTATTACATTATTCCGCTGCTCGCCGCGGCGCTTTTGCTGGCGGCCTACGAAGCCCGGCAGCGCCGCTCCATGCTGCGCGAGGCCGGACGCTGGCTCTCGGTGCTCTCCCATTCCATCAGCGCCTATCTCGTCTTTGTGGGCGGCCTCATCCTCCTCGTTTCCGCCACGCTGCCCACAGCGCCGCGCACCGTGGCGCTGCTCACCCAGTGGCTGCCCATGAGCGTCATCGGGGCCGGGCACTTTGTCTGCGCGCTCTCGGGCGCGGCTCTGCTCTTCGTGGCCTACGGGCTGGAACGCCGCCAGACCCGCGCCTTCCGGCTGGCCGTGGCCCTGCTCGGCCTCGGCATGGCCGGGGCGCTCCTCAAGGGGCTCGCGTGGGAGACGGCGCTCATGGCGGGAATCATCCTGTTCGCCGTCTGCCTTGCGCACAGGCGCTTCTACCGGCGCTCCTTCTTCTGGGAAGAGCCCATCCCCGTGTACTGGATCTTCGGGGCGCTGGCGGCGCTTGGCGTGGCCTTCCTGCTCGCCTGGTTCCTCTACCACCCGGCATGGGACAGGGCAACGACCTGGGGCTTCGAGCGGCCCTTCAATGCCTCGCGCACCTTGCGGGCCTTTATCGGCATCGTGGCGATGCTGATGATTTCCTGGTGCTGGCGGCTCTTTTTGCGGCAACGCCAGAAGCGCAGGCAGAACACGGTCTGACGCGCCCCATCCGGTCGCCTCCCGATGCCTTGGCGTCTACGCGCTCAAGCGGGAGCGCCCGCCAGCAGCGCTTATTCCCGAATGTCCAGGCGCACCATGTCCGCGCCGTCGCGCTCCGTGAGCAGCACATCCACATGCCAGCGGCGCTCGGTGGTGACCTTCCGCCCCACATAGTCGGCATGAATGGGCAGCTCCCGATGGCCGCGGTCCACCAGGACGGCCAGCTCCACGGCGCGCGGGCGGCCATAATCCAGGATGGCCTCCAGCGCGGCGCGCACGGTGCGCCCGCTGAAAAGCACGTCATCGACCAGCAGGACGACGCGGCCGTCGGGGCTTTCCGGGATATGCGAAGTGCCGATGTGCGGCTTGCCCTCGAGGCTCGTCCAGTCGTCCCTGTAAAGGTTGATATCCAGCGTGCCCAGGGGCACGCGCACGCCGGAGCGCGCCTCCAGAAGCGCCGCAAGACGCCGGGCCAGGTCCACCCCGCGCCGCTGGATGCCCACGATCATGAGGCCCTCGCAGCCGGGATGCCGCTCCAGCACCTCGGCGGCCAGGCGCTCGAGGATGCGGCCCATCTCGTCCTTTTCAAGCAGGAGTGTCGTTGTGTCCATCACGTCAGATCCCGCGGAAAGCGCTGTTCAGCGCAGCACTTCCGCCTTGCCTTCGGCGTCAAAGAGGGAAATGCGCAGGTCGACATAGTCCCGCGCCAGGGTCTCGCACGGGAGACTCAGGGAGATGTGCCTCAGTTCCTCGATGCTGAAGCCGAGGAGGAAGTGTGCGGCCTCGAGCCCCAGGTCCGCAAAGCGGATGAGGGGCGTGAACAGCACCGCCGGGCACGTCGTATAGAGGTAGAGGCCGCCATTGACGAGCACGATGGGAAAGAGGCCGCAGGCCACGGGCCTGAGCGCCAGCGGCAGGCGGCAGCCGTGCGCCGTGTCGGACTTGCAGCCCTCGGCGCCGATATAGGCGGTGTCCGCGTCGAGCAGGTAAAAATCCTTCTCAAGGTCGGGGCGGACCTGCGAGGGCAAGAGCGCCATGGGAAAGGGCACGGAGGAATCCTGCGGGCCGCAGCAATAGCGGCAGTCGCGGCAATAGCCGTTCTGGAGCCAGGT
>CAMWTD010000085.1 GCA_947177085.1 uncultured Desulfovibrio sp. | reverse complement strand
CTCCGTATCCCGGTAAAGGGGAACGTGCCGGTGAGGATGACCAGCACGGGCCGCCATGCGTCCAGGAGCCTGTTCCGGCAGCTTTCTTTACGGAAGAAATTTATGAATGTCAGGGATTTTTCCGCTTACTCATGAAAATTACAGGAGAAAATTTTTTACGGGCCGTCTGGGCGCACTTTTCTTTCCTTTTTTCCGCAAATCCGGGGCAAGCCCGTGGCGGGCAAGGGAATGGGCGGCATGGCCGCGGGAGAGTGAAAGAAAAATATTCTGTAAATACAGTGGGTTTTAGTGCCCAGCGGCGAGCTTGCCGGTTTGACACGGCTTCTTTTGCCGGGTTATGGTTTCAGTGAAGAGGAAAAGGCATCCTCCCGGAAGGGCGCGCCAGGCGCGCAGAGGCGTCGCAGCCGCCCGCGGAACTTCGGGAGGTCAGGGCCGCGGGCGCGGCCCGCGCGGAGCCCCTCCGCGCAGCCTCACAACGCCAACCAAGGAAGTGTCATGAAGTATCTTCGCTGGCTTTCCATCGGGACGGCGCTCGCGCTCTGCCTGTGCATCGCTCTCCCTTCAGCCGCGCAAGCGGCGGCATCCGCCCAGGCCAAGAACCGGAAAACCACCCAGGCGCAGGCCGTGAAGAAAGCGGCCAAGGCGAGCGCCCGGAACAAACACGGCGTCAAGAGCGCGAAAAAGAGCGGTCGCCACAAATCCGTGGCGAAAAAGGGCGCTGACCACCGCGACCTCTGGCTCCAGCGCGCCCGGCAGGGCGACCTGCTTTCCGGCAAGGCCTCCTGGTACGGCCCCGACTTCCACAACAAGGCCACGGCGAGCGGCCTTTCCTATGATATGTACACGTTCACGGCCGCGCACCGCACGCTGCCCATGGGCACGGTGGTCAAGGTGACGGACCAGGACAACGGCAAGAGCGTCATGGTCTGCGTGACGGACCGCGGCCCCTTTGTGCGCGGCCGCATCATTGACCTCTCCTATGCCGCGGCGCAGCAGATCAACCTGGGCACGCGCGGCGTGGGACGGGTGAACCTGGAAGTGGTGAGCGACGAGACCGGGACTCCGCTCAAGGCGGACCAGGCCTATTTCATCCGCTACGGAGCCCACGGCGGGGCCAGCAAGGTGGGCCCCTTCCGCGCCTTCGCGGACGCGGCCGCCATGCACGAGGCCCTGCGCCAGGCCCACCCCGAAGCCGAGGTGGTGCTGGACAGCACGCGCTGACGCGAGCGCCCGGACGACGAAACTCCAACACAGGCCACTGTTCCGGCACGTGCCGGGGCGGTGGCCTTTTGCTGCGGCCTCGTGTAGAGTCGCGGCGCGCCCGGCGGGGAAGGCCCGTTACTTAATGGGCGGCTTGCGGGGGCGTCCTGGAACCCCGCGCACGGAGGCCAGATGGGTTTTCTCTACGGGCTGCTTTCCTCCGCGGCCTTCGGGCTTATTCCGCTCTTTTCCCTGCCTTTGCTCAGGGCCGGCGTTTCGGTGCAGACGGCCCTCGTCTACCGCTTCAGCATCGCGGCGCTCGTGCTCTGGCCCATCCTGCGCCTCAAGGGCGAGCGCTTCGCCCTGCGCGGCATCGACTTGTGCAAGCTCGGGGCCCTGAGCCTTTCCTACATGGTGGCCGTGCTCTTCTTCTTCGAGTCCTTTTACCACCTGCCGAGCGGCATCGCCGCCACCATCCAGTTTCTCTATCCGGTGATGGTCATGCTCATCATGATCGCCTTCTTCCATGAGCGGTTTTACTGGAACGTGGGCCTTGCCGTGGCGCTGGCGCTTGGCGGCGTGGCCCTGCTCAGCGTGGCCGGCCCGCAGACGGGGGCTGCCAGCGTGAGCTTTTGGGGGGTGTGCCTCGGCCTCTTGTCGGGCCTCGCCAACGGGCTCTACATGATCGGCCTCCAGGTGGCGCGCGTCCCCAACCTGAGCGGGCTCGTCATGACCTTCTACATCATGGCTTTCGGGGCCGTCATCGCCGTGGCCGACGGGCTTTTACGCGGCTCGCTCCAGTGGATAGACACCGGGCCCGAGCTCGTCTCGGCCGTGCTGCTCGCCCTGGTCACGGCGGTGTTTTCCAACCTCACCCTCATCCTCGCCATCCGGCGCATCGGCTCCACGCTCACCTCGGTGCTCGGCGTCATGGAGCCGCTTACCGCCGTGGCCGTGGGCATCTTCGTTTTCGGGGAGCCCTTCACCCTGCCGCTGGCCGGGGGAGTGGCGCTCATCACCGGGGCCGTGCTCCTCGTCATGCTGGCCCCGCGCCGACGCCAGGCCGCCTGAACGGCCGCTTGCCTGCCGCCCTCCCATGCCGTATGTTCGGCCAAGGACACCGGGCCCCCAAACACAGCTATGGGGCCTGTAAGGAGAGGTCATCCATGTATCGCAACGCCAAGAACGTGGGCTACTATATGATCGGCGACGGCGCGCTCGCCCAGCTTCAGGACATCCTGGCATCGCGCCGCGAGGCCATGCCCGGCGCCCCGGCCGTCTGGTTCCTCGACCATTATTTCGAGAACACCAATTTCCGCGAGCAGCTCCCCATCCTCGAGTGGGACGACGTGGTCTATGTGGACACCACCGAGGAGCCCACCACCGACAGCGTGGACGGCTACGCCGACCGCGTGAAGGCCTTTCTTCAGGGCCGCAAGCCCTGCGCCCTGCTTGCCTTCGGCGGCGGCTCCACCATGGACACCTGCAAGTGCGTGGGCAACCTGCTCGCCAATCCGGGCAAGGCCGCGGACTACCAGGGCTGGGAGCTCGTAAAGAACCCCGCGCCCTACAAGGTGGCCGTGCCCACCATTTCGGGCACCGGCTCCGAGACCTCGCGCACGGGCATCATCTGCAACGAGGAGAAAAACCTGAAGCTGGGCATGAACAGCGACTACACCATGTTCGACCAGGTGCTGCTGGATCCGCGCCTCACCGCCACCGTGCCGCGCAACCAGTATTTCTACACCGGCATCGACACCTTCATGCACTGCTTCGAGAGCCTGGACGGGGCCTACCGCAACACCGTGGTGGACTCGCTCTCCGAAAAGGCCATCGACCTCTGCAAGCGCGTCTTCCTTTCCGAAGACATGATGAGCGACCACAACCGCGAACTTCTGATGATCGCCTCCTATCTCGGCGGCATGGCCGCGGGCTTCGTGGGCGTGGTGCATCCGCTCTCGGCGGGGCTCAGCATGGTCCTGCATATGCACCACGGCATCGCCAACTGCTACGCGCTCTCCGTGCTGGAGGACATCTATCCCGAGCCCTACAAGGTTTTCCGCGAAATGATGGCCCGGCAGAAGATCGACCTGCCCACCGGCATCTGCAAGAACCTCACGGACGAGCAGTACAACGCCCTCTATGAGGCGAGCATCGTCCACGAAAAGCCGCTCATCAACAAGCTCGGGCCCAACTACCGCGAGATACTCACGCGCGAAAACGTCATCGAGCGCTTCAAGCGCATGTAGGGACGGCAGCCTTCAGGCGCGGGGAGGGGGACAATGCCGACCCTGATGCTCCTCGGCAACTGCGTGGCCCAGCGGCTCGAGGGCCTGCTCATGGCCTCGGCCGGGCCCCAGGCGTCCGGGGCCGCGGCGCGGGGCGAGGGCCACGGCTGGCGCGTGCTGCGCGCAACGCCCGTCCACCAGGCGGCCACAGGGCCCGACCCCGGGGGAGCGTTGGCCGCGCTGGCGGCCCAGGCCGAGGCTTGCGACCTGGTGTTCAGCCAGCCGCTTTTCAACTACGGCCCCTGCAATACCGAGGCGCTTGCCCCGCGCCTGGGCGACAGGCTGCGGCTCGTGGCCGCGCCCAATTTCGAGGCCTATTTTCCCGATGTGCTCGCCATCGGCCCCCCGCGCGAGCCCGAGCGCGTGGCCCGGCCCTTTGACTGGCACAGCCGCATCCTCGTGCTCTGCAAGGCCGCGGGCACGCCGCCGGAGGAGGCCGCGGCCCTCTATCCCGCGCATCCGCTCTTCCGGGAGCGCGCGGTGGCGCATGCGCTTACCCGCACCTGGGAGACCTATGCGCGCCGCGAACAGGGGCTTCACGTCGGCACGCTCGACGTGGCGCGCCAGTGGTACGCCCGGGAGCCGCTCTTCTATACCTGGAACCACCCGGCGGAACGGCTCATGGCCGTCATGCTGGACGGCATCCTGCGGGAACTGGGCACGGCGGAAGCCAGGCGCGCGGCGCTGCTTTCCCGCGTGGGCTGGACGGGAGGGCCGCCCGGGGCCGCTCCGCCGGACGGGCCTCAGCCGCCCCTTGACGCCGGGGCCGGGAAGGGCGAGGGAAGCACTGGGGCCGGGGCCCCGGAAGCGGGCGCGCCCGCATGGAGCTTCGGCTTCAACCGCTGGCCCATCATCACGCGGCATCACCGGCTCTTTGCCTTTCCCGGGCGGGAGAACTTCCGCGTGGCGGGCGTCGAGGTGGACCTCGCCAGCATGGCGCTCGCCTGGTACAACTGGTACGACCTCCATCCGCAGACGTTCCGGGCCGCGCTGGCGGCCGCGACGCGAAGGGCAGAGGGGCGCTGAAGGAATCAGGATTTTGATTTGAAAGGTTTGGGGGGCGGGTCACAGTATTCCGCTGTCCCCTCCGGAGCGCAGGCACAGTTCCACCGCGAAACCATAACGACATCCCAGCTTCACACGGGCAACAGGCACGGGGCTTCCGTCCGCAAAGGGAGAACTTCATGGAGCCAAAAATCAATTTCAGCGGCCGCGCCATCCGCTACACCGAGGACGAGATCGCGGCCGTGGTGGAGGCCATGCGCCATGCCGACCCCCTCACCCAGGGGCACTACATGCGCGAATTCGAGGCTGCCTTCGCCCGCTACCAGGGCGTGCCCGAAGGAACCTGCTTCACCACCATGAACGGCTGCGCGGCGCTGGAAATGTCGGCCCAGCTTTGCCGGTTCAAGCCCGGGGACGAGGTGGTCATCCCCTCGCACACCTTCACGGCCTCGGCCTACCCCTATCTCAAGAAGGGCGCGACGCCGGTCTGGGCGGATATCGACCCGCTCACCCGCGTGGTCACGGCCGAAACCATCGAGAAAGCCCTCACCCCGCGCACGAAAGCCGTGGTGGTGGTGCACCTCTATGGCTATGTGGCCGACATGCCGGAGATCATGGCCCTCTGCCGCGAGCGCGGCCTCATCTGCATCGAGGACGCGGCCCAGGCCATCGGCGCGGAGGTGGCCGGGCAAAAGGCGGGCAGCTTCGGCGACATGGCCATTTTCTCCTTCCATTCGCACAAGAACCTCACCACCCTCGGCGAGGGCGGCATGCTCTATGTGGCCGACCCGGAGGCCGCGGCCATCGTGCCCGCGCTCAGGCACAACGGCCACTGCGCCTATGCCTTCGAGCGGCCCGACTACTGGAAGCCGGCCATGGGCAATGTGGACATCCCCACCCTGGGCGACGACATGCTCATGCCCTCCAACTACTGCCTCGGCGAGGTGGAATGCGCGCTCGGCATCCAGCTTTTGAAGCGCATCGACAGCATCAACGACGAAAAGCGGGCCCGCGCCCTGCGCTTCATCGACGGCCTCGCCGACTTTCCGCAGCTCCAGTTCCACCGCGTGGAGACGCGCCGCCACAACTATCACCTGCTCGTGGCGCGCATGACCAGGGGGCCGGAGGCGCGCGACCGCTTCATCCGCGCCATGCACAACGAAAAGGGCATCAAGTGCGTGGTGCAGTATATCCCCCTCGACAGGTACGACTTTTACCGCCGCCTCGGCTTCGGCGAGGCCCACTGCCCCGAGGCCGACACCTTCTTTGACGCCATGGTCTCCTTCCCCTTCCAGCACTGGATGAGCGACGCCGAGCTCGACTACATGCTCGCCTCGGCGCGGGAAGTGCTGGCGGCCATGGACTGAGCGGCCCACCCACCCGGCATGAAAGAGCGCTGCATCGTCATCCCGGCCATCAAGAAAAACGCGGTCATCCCGGACCAGCTTGTGAAAAGGCTGGCCGGGGTGACGCTCATGGAGCGGGCCATCAACACGGCGCGGGCCTGCGCGCCGGGCGAGGACATCGTTGTCCTCACCGACAGCCAGGAGATCTCGCTCATCTGCGAGCGCGCGGGCGTGCGCCACGCCTGGAACCGCGACCTGCGCTTCACGAGCCTTGACATCGTGGCCGAGATGCGCGGCCTGCTCGAAAGCCTGGCCCGCGAGTACGAGCATTGCCTTATCCTGCGCGCCTCCTGCCCGCTGCTCACCTGGGTGGACATGGAGGACGCCTGGCGGCGCTACCGCGAGGCCGGCGCGGACAGCCTCGTCACCGTGCGCAGCGTGCGCCAGCGCATCTGGCGCGAGCACGGAGACTCCATGGAGAGCCTGCTGGAAGGCGCGGGCGGCGAGGACGGCGAGAAAAGCTACCTTGTGGAGAGCCGCGCGCTCATCATCCTCCGGCTCGCGCTTTTGCGCGGCGCGGGGGCGGCCCCGGCGGAACGGCAGCCCGGGCGCGTCATCCCGTATTTTCTCGACGAGCGGGCCATCGAGATCCAGAACTACCAGGACTGGTGGATCTGCGAGCGCCTGCTGGAGCGGCGGCACGTGGTCTTTGTGGTGGCCGGCTATCCGGCCATCGGCATGGGCCACATCTTCCGCGCGCTCATGCTGGCGCACGAGATCACGAGCCACAAGATCACCTTCGTCTGCACGCGCGAGAGCGAGCTCGCCGTGGAAAGCGTGGCCCGCAAGGATTACCGCGTGGTGCGCCAGGGGGAGGAAGACCTCGCCGACACGGTGCTCGGCTTGCGGCCTGACCTCGTGGTCAACGACATCCTCGACACCAAGGCGGCCTATATGGAGCGCCTGCGCGCAGGGGGCGCGCGCTGCGTGAACTTTGAGGACGAAGGCCCGGGCGCGGCGCTGGCCGACCTCGTCGTCAACGCCCTCTATGAGAGCGGCGCTTCCACCGACCGTGTGCGCTGCGGGCCGGACTATTTCTGCCTGCGGGACGAATTCCTCAACGCCCGGCGCAATCCGCTCAGGCCCGAGGCGCGCACCGTGCTTCTGACTTTCGGCGGCACGGATCATGACGACGCCACGCGGCGCGTGCTCGACATCATCGAGCCCATCTGCCGCGCCTACGGCATCGCCATCCGCGTGGTGGCCGGGCCCGGCTACGCGCACAAGGAAAAGATGGAAGCCCATGTGCGCGCGCTGGAAAACCCGCTTTTGGAATTCACCTGGGCCACCAACGTCATGAGCCGGATGATGGAGGGCGCGGACCTCGCCATCTGCTCGGCCGGGCGCACGGTCTACGAGCTCGCGCACATGCGCGTGCCCGGCATGGTGCTGGCCCATCACGAGCGCGAGGCGCGGCACACCTTCGCCAGGCCGCGCAACGGCTTCGCCTTCGCGGGCGTCCTCGGGAGGGTGGACGACACGCGCATCCGCAATGTGTTTCTGGCCCTGCTCAAGCAGGAGCGGCGCGCCCGCTACTGGGAGCGGCAGAACCGGCTCGACTTCACGGCCAACAAGGCCCGCGTGGTGGGCCTCATGGAAGACCAGCTTGAAAAGGAGGGCGCATGAGCGCAACCACAAGCGCAAGCCGGGCGGGAACGGGCGGCAGGGTGGTGGCCATCGTGCAGGCGAGGCTCGGCTCCACAAGGCTGCCCCTGAAGTCCCTGCTCAGCCTGCGCGGGCTCCCGATCATCGACTGGGTGACGCAGCGCCTCGGCCGGGCGCGGCGGCTCGACGGCCTTATCGTGGCCGTGCCGGATACGGAGCTCGACCGTGTGCTTTTCGAGCATCTCACGCGCCGGGGCGTGCCCGTCATGGCCGGCCCGGAAGAGGACGTGCTCGCCCGCTTCGCGCAAGCCGCCAAGCAGGCGGATGCGGGCCTCGTGGTGCGCGTCTGCGCGGACAATCCCTGCATCTGGGGCGACGCCGTGGACCGGCTGGTGGACTTTTACCGCAAGGGCGGCTGCGAGTACGCCTATAACCACATCCCGCGCAAGAATCTCTGGCCCGATGGCCTCGGCGCGGAGATCCTTTCGCGCGATTTGCTCGACGAACTGGACAAGCGGGCCAGGCTTCCCGGGCAGCGCGAGCATTGCCTGAACTATATCTGGGACAATGCCCAAAGCTACCGCATTGCGACCTTCGACCCCGAGGAGCCGTGGCTGCGCCGCCCGGAGCTCAAGCTGGACGTGGACAGCGCGGAGGATTTCCGCAGGCTGGCCCTGCTGCCGCTTTCGCCTGCCATGGACGCGCGGGAGATCATTGACGCATGTGACGGGGAGGCGGGCACAGTTTAAATGCTTTCTCGCAAGTTAGGCTCCCCAAAATCATTGACAGATATTCCTTAAATCCGTCTGGAGCGAAGCGGAAGACGGGTGCTGGTG
>CAMWTD010000084.1 GCA_947177085.1 uncultured Desulfovibrio sp. | reverse complement strand
CCACGGGGCGTCCTCGCGTATGTCCGCAAAGGTGGTCTCAATGATGCGCGTCCTGAAGGAGCCCGGGGCGATGACATTGACGCGCGTGCGCGGCGCGAGCTCGCGGGCGAGCGCCATGGCGAGGGCCGTCACCGCGCCCTTGCTCGCGCAATAGTGCGGCTGGTAGGGCTTGCCCCCGGGCACGATGATGCTGGAAATGAGCAGGATATTGGCGAGGTTCTGGCCGTTCACCTTTTTCTTGAGCAGCGCGCTGATGATTTCCGTGGCGGAAAAATAATTGACGTTCATCACCTTGAGGCCGATGGCGTACTTGGTGCGCGCCATGGGCAGGACTTCGGTCATGCCCGCGAAATGCGCAAAGGCCTCCACGGGAAGCGCCCCGCCCTTGAGGAAGTCCGTCAGGGCCGGCCCCACGTGTTCCGCGTCCACAAGATCGTAAGGAAACAGCGCGACCGCGGCCCCGGCCGCCTCGCAGGCGTTGCCCACGGCGGCAAGGCGCGCCTCGTCCCTGCCGCTCAGGATGAGGTTGCGGGTGGGGGCGAGCAGCCGCGCCGTGGCCTCGCCCATGCCTGACGAAGCCCCGGTGATCAAGGTGTAGTTTCCGGGATGCATTGGCAGTCCTTATTTCCTGAAATTGGACCTTTGGCCCGGCGCTTCACGCTCCCGCGAGCGCCCGGCCCCTGGCGGAAAGGCGCTCCTCGGGCACGGCATAGCACACATAGTCGAACATTTCCGCATAGGCCCGCAGGAAGAAGCGGTAGCCGCCGGTAAAGCTGTTGATGAGCAGGGGGAGCTCCCACAGGTCAAAGAGATAGTGGTAGACGCAGATGGAGAGCACCGGGCGGGCGCGCCGGATGGTGTTGCGCGCCCCGAGGAGGGCGAAGGTCTCATAGCACTCAAGGTCCATCTTGATGAGCGTCGGGTCAACGCCCTCGAGCGCCATGTCCAGCGGGACGGACTCCACGGAAATGGAACCGCGCGTATGCACGCGGCTTTCGAGAGCGCCGCGGCCGTCGAAATCGAGCTTGCCCGGCGTGTGGGCCACGGCCTTGCGCTCGGGCCTCACCCTGGCGGCGGTCCGCGGAGGCAGGCTTCCCACATAGTCCACGAGCTTCTGGAAATTCAGGGGGTCGGGCTCGAAAACGTGGTAGGCGGCGAAACTTCCCCCCACCTTGTCCAGATAGTATTGCAGTGTGTCCCCGGTAAAGCCGCCGCAATCGACGATGACCTCATCGTCGCCCCGCGTGAACATGTCCTCAAAATACATATGCGTGTCCACGGTGGGGATGAGCGTGTCGGCCCTGAGGAGATAGCGCTTCAGTATCTGCGCGAACGTCACCTGGCTCAGCGGGTCCGTGAAGAGGTTCCAGGCCCTGTAAATCTTTTTCCTGTTGGCGCCCTCGGCGGGGAAGAGCGTCTTGCGGAAATAGTCGTAAAATTTTGTTTCCTGCGTGCCGGCCGGCAGGAAGTCCCCGAATTGCCGCGCGGTTATGACCCTGCCGGCCAGGGGCTGGGGCGCGTGCGCAACCAGGGCCGCATATTCGCGCCCGAGGTCATGGTCTATGTAGGATTGCATGGTGCATAGCACCACCAGGGCGCGGGGCCGCTCCCGGGCGCAGGCCTCCCAGGCGTCCGGCCCGCTGTCCGCCGAAAGGACCGTGACCGGGACGTCCGGCCACAGCACCCTGAACAGACCGGAAAGATAATCGGTTATGGTATTCCGGGGGTAGAGCACGACGCCGTCGGGGAGCTTCCAGTCGAAGCCGTATTCCCAGGTCGGTCTTTCGACCCTGGCGAGAGCGTCGTGGGCGCTGAATATCTGGTCGAGCATGTGGGTTGCGGCGGTCATCATTCCTCTCCGTAAATGGCTAAAAGGGTCCGTATCGCGCGCTGGGCCCCTTGCGGGCGCAAGCGCGGGGGCGTTTCACTTGCTGCAATAGCGTCGCGCAAGGCTGTTCCTGTCGATTTTTCCATTGGCGTTGCGCGGCATTTCCGTCACATGGATAAAGAGGCCCGGCAGCATGTAGCGCGGTAGGGCCGTGCCGAGCTGCCTGCGCAGGGTCTTGTCGTCCGGGGGCTCGGGAGCCTCGCAGACAAGGATGATTTTTTTTGCCGCCGCGTCATAAAGGGCGCAGGCATTGGTGAGCGGCGCACCGCAATGCAGGGCGGCGTGCTCGATCTCCCCGAGCTCGATGCGGTAGCCGGAATGCTTGATGAGCGAATCCTTGCGGCCCCGGAACAGGAGCTCCCCCCTGGCGTTCCAGCAGACGATGTCGCCCGTGCGGTAGATGGTTTCGGGATAGGCGCGGTTGAGCGGGTTCTGGGTGAAGGCGGCGCGCGTTTTTTCCGGGTCATTATAATAGCCCATGGCCAGGGAGGAGCCGCGCACACAGAGCTCGCCTTCGCGGCCCGGCGCTTCGGGGGGCACGTTTTCATCGTGCTCGTCAAGGACAAGCACGGCGGTATTGCGGAAGGGCCGGCCGATGGGGAGGGGCTCCTCCGGAGGCAGCGGCTCGGGGAGCAACTGGTACAGGCAATCGAGCGTGATTTCTATAGGGCCGTAAAAATTGGCAAAAACCGCATCCGGGAGCGCTTCGCGCCAATAGTTGAACCTGGTGGTGGGAAAGACCTCCCCGGCGAACCAGATCATGCGCAGGTCCGGCAGGGGCAGGCTGTCCAAAAGGCGCATGTTGGCGATGTTGACCATGATGGTCGGCACCCAGAAGATGAAGCTCACGCGCTCCGCTTGCAAAAGCTCAAGCATCCGGGCCGGAAACGCCGCCAGCGTGTCCGGGATGAGCACGAGCGCGCTCCCCTTCGCCATGAGCATACACAGCTCGAAACTGAAAATATCAAATATCACGGGCGAAAGGCTGCCCACGATCTCCGCATCGCCCACCAGTCCCGCGTCCACCACCGCCGCCGTGAAGTCGATGAAGCTTCTGTGGTTGAGCGCCACGGTCTTGGGCGCGCCGGTGGAGCCGGAGGTGTTGATAAGGCAGAGCGGGTCCGTATCCACAAGCGTGTCCAGCGCCTGGAAGAGCGCTTCCCGCTCCGCTGCTGTGGAGACGGACGGGGCCTCGCCTATGCGATGGAGCGGGGCGGCGCACTCCGGAGCGTCGTCCGTGGCTATAAGGACGGCGGGCGCTGTCTGCGCAAGAATGGCCTGGGTGCGCCTGGGCGGCGACTTGACGTCAAGATTCATATAGGCGTTGCCGCTGTAGATGATGGCCAGGTCAGCGATGACGGCCTCAAGGCACTTGGGCAGGTACACGGCCACAACCTTCCGCGTCCGGCCGTGCAAAAGCCTGCGGAGGGCCAGCGCCTCGGCGATGACCCTTTGGCGCAGTTCCGCAAAGGTGACGGAACGCGCGCCGTCGCGCACGGCGATCCTGTCCGGATGCCGGGCACAGGTGGTTTCAAGGTATTGGCTCACATTGATGAGCGCGGGCATGGCCCCTCCCCTCCAGAAAAAATGGCTTCGCACGCGGCCTTGAAAGCCCCCCGCCAGTACGCCCGGTCATGGCCGCCCGGGGAAAGAGTCAGCGTGGCCGATGCGCCGTACGCGGCGCAGAGGCGCTCCAGCGCGAGGCTTTGGGGAAGGGCGAGCCAGTCCTCCTCGCCGCAAAAAATGTGCAGGGCCGGCAAATGCCCGGCCGCGTCCTCCAGAAGTCGCGCAGGATCCGCCCCGGGACGAGGCTTTCCGGCCCCGTCCAGCAGCGCGCGGCGCATGGCGTCCCTGAAGGCGCGGTAGAGGGCGCGCTGACCGTGATTCCTGGCATAGCGACCGTCCGGCGCGAGATCGGCAAAATACATGCCCGAAATCAGCGCCGCGCTTGTGAAATGCCCGCTTGCCAGCGCCCAGCGCAGGGCCCCGAAAGCGCCCATGGAGACGCCGGCGACGGCGCGCCCCTCCGGTGAGAGGGGCAGGATTTCGGCGAGGGCGTGGAATATCTCGTCCAGAAAGTCGGCCTGCGCCTCGCCGGGCGTGTTGAGAAAAAAGCCATTGCCGAGGCTGGGCGCGATGAGCGCGAAGCCGAGCTCGTCCACCAGCGCGCCCGCGCCGAGGTCCTCAAAAAACAGGCTTGCGTCCGAAAGGGCGCAGTGCAGGGCCCAGAGGCTGCGCCACGGGCGCGGGGCCTCGCAAATGCCGTGGGGCAGCGCCGCCTCCACATGCACGGGCCGGAGCAGGGCCACTGAAGGAAAGCTGAGGCTGGCGCGTATCATGCCGGGTCCGGGCCGGGCGCGGGGCGGCGCATGTTGTAGATGACGATGCCGTCGGGCCGCTGGTCGTTTTTCAGCGCGTGCCTAAGCAGCCTTTTTTGCGCGGCGTCGCGCCAGCCGAGGCCGCGCGTGTAGGGCACGCCCCGGGCCTCGAGCTCGTCGCGCATGAAGACGGCGAGCGCCATGAAGAGGCCCCCGCCCCCCCGGTACTCCTTGCGCGTGACATCGTAAAAACTGTGGAGCACGCCGGACTGGACGGCGAAATAGTTGAGGGCGAGTATCCTGCCCGCCTTGCGCGCCACGATGACGCCCCCTTCGTCGATGCGCTCGCTGATTTCGGCGAGTTCCGGCAGGTTGTCGCCCATGAGGTCAAAGCTTTCGCGCAAAATCTCGAGGATCTCTTCCTCGGCGCCGTGCCTTGCATAGCCGAGCAGGCCGCGCGCCTCTTCGGCAAAGGGGCGCATGGCCGCGAGCATCCTGCCCTCCGGGAGCCTGACGCGGGTGCGGAGCAGCTTCTTGACAAGCCCGAAGCCAGCCGCCTCAAACTGCGCCGCCAGCGCCCCGGCCTCCGGGTCGCGCCCGATGACCGAGACCCGCAGGGGCTGGGCCGCGGGCCAGGCTGGCAGCCACTTCTCAAGAGCCTTGGGGAGCTCGCCCGCATCGCCCGTGAGAAAGAGCACGTCATGGAAGGAATGGCGGGGCGTGAGCAGGAAGAGGGCGCTCTCCGTCTCTTCCAAAAGGCAGGGCTTGGCGCTGAAGAGCGCCGCAAGCCGCGAGGCGTCCAGAAAGATATTGCCCTCAAGGCGGGGATAGCGGCCCTTGAGGGCGTCATAGGCCGCCGAATAGGTTTCCAGCGTGGCAGCGCGCATCCTGACACCTACCCGGCAACGCCCGCATTGATGGTGGTGACCTGCCCGGTGCTCCAGGCTCCTTCCGGGCCGAGTAGCCGGGCAACAGCGTCGGCCACCACGGCGGGCGGGATAAGGCCCAGGGGCTGGTAGCCGCTCTCCTTCAATTGCGCCTCAAAATCGCCGAGGGCGTCGCCCCCCGTGGCCATGGGGGTGTCCACAAAGGCGCAGCGCACAAGGTTGATGCGCACATGGCGAGGCAAAAGCTCCACGGCAAGGCTTTTCGCCGCCGCCTCAAGGGCCGCCTTGGAGGCGGCATAGGCGGAAAGGTAGCGATCATGGCCGAGCGCGGCCAGGGAGGAGATGGCAACTACCGAAAGGGGCTGCGTCTTTTTTTTGCGCCGGACGATCTGGCGCAGGAGTTCCACAAAGGCAAAGCAGTTCACGGTCATGCGCTCGAGCAACATCCGGGGCCCTGTGTCGCGCAGTCGGGCGCGCCCGGCAATGCCCGCGCAATAGGCCACGCCGTCAAGGGGTTCGCGCCACGCGAGGACCTTGTCCACGAGGCCCTCAACTCCCTCGATGTCGCACAGGTCCGCGCGGAGGCTGAGGTGTCCCGCGCCTTCCATTTGGGCCAGCGTGGCGGCGAGTGCCTCCTGGTCACGCCCCGAGAGCGCGACCTTCGCCCCCCGGCGGGAAAGCCCGACGGCCACGGCCCGGCCTATGCCGCTGGAAGCGCCGGTGACGAGAAATGCCTTGCCCTCAAATCCGGCGCTCATGGGGTGGCGGCCTCCACCGGCCGGAGAAAGTCCTCCTCGAATCTGTCCGCGCACTGGATGAGTGGCACGATGACGCCCGCGTCGATGGCGAGGCTCGTCACGCCCCAGGAAAGCCCGATGCCGAAGGCGCTGACCAACAGGTTCAGCGGCCCCTTGCGGCCCGCATAGGCGTCCACCATGGTGAGGGTGACGGACGCGCCGTTGGTGTTGGCGAGGGTCTCCACCGTGGTGGGGAATTTCTCGGGCGCGACCTTAAGACGCCGGGCCATGGTCCTGAGGATCTGCATATTGGCCTGGTGCAGCACCACGCCGTCAAAATCGGCGATGGTCCTGCCGATATGCCGCAAAAATTGCTGGATGCTCTCCACGACGCGCATGGTGGAAAAGGCAGTGATCTCCATGCCGTCCATGTAGGGGCCGCCTTCGTAGAGCGCGCCATTGGGCATGACGCCCGGGACGCGCCGCCAGGCGTGGCGCGCGCCGGCCCACGGGTCGTAAAGGAAATGATAGCCCGCGCCGTCGCTGAACAATGCCGCGTCCACTGGCGAATCCGGCCTTTTTTCGAGCAGCATGGCGGAGCTCCCCTCGCCAATGAGGAAGGTGGACTCGGCGAGCAGCGCCTCCTTGTTGGGATAGCGCGGCCACATGGTGTCGCCGCAGAGCAGGGCCACGCGGTCGATGCCCGGCTGTTGCAAAAAGCCGGCGCACACGGCGAGCCCGTAAGGGAAGCTGGCGCAGCCCTGGGCAATGTCGAAAACCAGCGCGTCCTCCCTCATGCCGAGATGCTTGTGCAGGATGAAGGAATTGCCCGTGGCCGCATTGAAGTCCGGCGTCTGGGTGAGGAAGACGAGCCCGTCAAGGCTGTGCGCGTCCCAACCCGCCCGGTCAAGGGCCGCCGTGACCGCGGCATAGGCATAATCGCTGGCCGTCTGCTCGGTGACGGAGATGTGGCGCTGGCGCACGCCCGTCTGCCTGACGAAATTCTTGATATAGGCCGCCCGAGGGTGGTCTGGGGCTTCCGGGATATGCTGGATGAAGTCCGGAACGGCCCCGGCGAGCGCCGCCACGCCGAGTGAATCAAAATGGAGAAAGGCCATCAGCCCTGGGGCTCCATGACATCGAGCATGTCCTGAACCGTCTTGAAGGCGCGGATTTCCTGGCCGCTGATCTTCCGGTCGAATTCGTCACCGAGGAGCACCACGAAGGAAAGCGCCGAAAGGGAATCCCACTCCTCGATTTCATCGAGGCGCATATCGGGCGCAAGCGCGCCTTCGTCGAGCTCCATAATTTCTTCAAGGGCCGCAAGTTTTTCCTTGATTTCCATGCTATTCTCCACTCATGGCTGTTTCGTCGATGGCCCCCCCGCCCGGGTGCTCGATAAGCTCACAAAAATCCAGGGGCCCCAGCCGGCAGACGCATGCCGCCAGGGAAAGGCCGGCCCCGAAAGCGGACAGGCAGACCTGCAAACGCTCATGCAACAAGCGTTCCCCGAGATTATAGGCAATATTGACAGGGATGGTCGCGGCCGAGGAATTGCCGAAATGCTCCCCAATGTTGTTGAACAGCATGTCGCGCGGCACATTCAGGAGGTCGGCCAGCTTCTCCAGCATGAAGCGGTTGGGCTGGTGTGTCAGGTGGAAGCGGATGTCCGACGGCCTCACGCCAGCAAAGGCGCAGGCCTCCTCCACGAGCGCGGGCACGCTCTCCATGACGAACTGGAAGACCGCCGTGCCGTCCATGTGCATGTCGTTGAGGGAGCGGGTGTTGCCCATTTCGTCCGTGACCGGCTTTGCTGTCTCGGGCGTGGCGGGCATCCGGCAGCCCCCCGCGGGAACCAGCAGGGCCGCCCGGCGCGAACCGTCGTTGCGAAAGACGAAGTGGAGCACATCGTCCGGGTCGTCGCTCTTGCACAGCGCCGCCACGCCCGCGGCGTCGCCGGAAAGCGGGTAGGTGTTGCGGTCGTGCTTGTTGGCATGGCAGGCCCCGCCGTCGGTGGCGACCACCGCCACTTCTGTGGCGGCGCCTGAGGCTATCTGGCAGCTTGCCGTGAACAGGCCGGAGATGAAGCCGATGCAGTTCTCGTAAATATCGGTGCAGAAGGTCTCGGGCGGCAGCCCGAGCTGGCCGTGGATGACCTTGCTGTTGCCCGGCACGGGATGGTCCGCCTTTTGCGCCACAACGACAAGGCTCTGGAGGCGCTCGCGCGAGAGCGCGCCCTCATGAAACAGATGGTTGAGCGTGTAGGAGGCGAGATCGCAGGGCGACGTGGCGGGGTCGGCGATGCGGTGCTCGTTGAAACCCATGACGCGCGCAAGCCGCCGCGAGCTTTTTTCCGGGAAGGAAAAATACTTGAGCTCGTCCTCAAAACGGCAGACATGGGCGGGCACTGCGGCGCAGATGCCGCGCAGGCGCACCCCCCTGACGGCGGCGCGCATCAGTGGCCTTTGCCCGGGCTTTTTTCCACAAGGGCGCTGCTGCTTTGGAGCGAGGCGAAGTTTTCCGGCACGATGTCCAGAGCCGAAATGGCTATGTCAAA
>CAMWTD010000083.1 GCA_947177085.1 uncultured Desulfovibrio sp. | reverse complement strand
GTCGAGCTCGCGCAGGGAGTGGCTGGCGGCCCGCTCAAGCCCACCCGGCGGCATTTCCTGCACGGTGAAGCAGCGCATGCCGGCGTGGCTGTCGTCTTGCGGGAGCACGGCGGCTTCCGCGCCGCCCATTTCCGCGGGAAGCGGCTCCCCGGCGGGGAGGTTCCACCAGTGGAGGAGATAGGTCCGGCCCCCGCCGTGCCGGAAGAGCAGACGCCCCTCCCCTGGGATGCTGTCCGCCCCGGCGTCGTGAGGACCGAAGCCCTCCAGCGCGCCCTGGGCGAACCAGCGGGAGAGCGCGGTCCCGCCCGGTTTCGCGGCAGCGGCTTCCGGCGGCTCCGCCGCCACGCCCAGAAGCTCGCGCAGTCCGGCATTGGCATAGAGCAGCCGCCAGTCGTCGGCGGCGCACACTCCGCCCGGCAGGCGGGCCAAAACGGCGTCCAGGCGGGCCTTAAGAGCTGTGTTGGCGGTCATGGCGTGTGAAATTCGGCAAAAACGGGGCTGCCGGTTGCCTGCTGCGGCCGCGCCCTCAGCGTCCGCGAGCGGCCGCCTCGTCCACGATCCAGATAAGGTCGCCCACGGCGGGGCGCACCCGCTGGGCCGGGAGGACGGGTTCCGTGAGCAGGTTGAGCGCGTCGGCGAGCGCCGCGTGCTTTTCCGGCCCGGCCACAAGGAACATGCAGAGCCGCGCGGTGTTGATGACCGGGAGAGTCAGGGTGATGCGGTCGGCCTTGCGCTCGGGCACATAGACGTCGGCCACGAGGCGCCGCTTTTCCTCGGGCTTTTTCACGCCGAGGAGCGGCGAGCCGGGGAAGATGGAGGCGGTGTGGCCGTCCTCGCCCATGCCGAGCAGGATGAAGTCGAAGCGCGGCAGCTGCCCCTCCCCGAGGCCGAAATCCTCGCGGATCTGCGCCTCGTAGCGGGCGGCGGCCTCCACCGGGTCCGCCTCGCCGCGCATCCGGTAAAAGTGGGTGGCGGGCACATGCCCCAGAAGCTCGCGCCGGGCCATGCCGTAGTTGCTTTCGGGATGGTCCGGCCCCACGCAACGCTCGTCAACCCAGAAAAAGACCATCTTGTCCCAGGGCAGCCGGTCGGCCCAGTCGCTCTTGGCGAGCAACTGGAAAAGCGGCACGGGCGTCTGGCCGCCGGAAAGCGCGATGCGGCAGACGCCGCGCTCCGCCACGGCTTCCTCGCAAGCGGCGGCGAAGATGTGGGCGGCGCGCTCCGCCATGGCTTCGGGCGTTTTGTGGATATGGAGCGAAAGGTGGATGGAACGGCTGCGGCCCGGCATTGGCGGCTCCTTGCGTTTGGCCGCTCCGAAAGGGCGCGGCGCACGGGGGAGTATGCCACAGACGCAGCCGGGAGAAAAGCCATTTCTGGTAGAGCCGCCCTCCATTGTGGCAAGCGGCTATTCTTGGAAAATCGGCAATTTGCAAAAGCCCACGGGATGATCGTGCCCCGGGCTCCCGCACTTTTGCGCAAGGTCCGCGGCCTCGGCCACATGGAGCACCTCGGCGCTGGAAAGCCCCATACTGCGCCACACCGGGCGGCAGGTGAGCGGTATGCCCGCGAGCACGCGCTGGCCCTCCGGGCTTTGGGCGTCAAGCTCGATACTCCAGCGATGGCTGAAGGCCGCGCCGGGGTAGACGGGTTCCGCCGCATTGAGATGCCGCGTGAGCACGGGCTCGCCATGAGCCCCATAGATGGTGGTGTCCAGGTCCATGTTGTTCACCTGGATGCCGCCCTGGTTCTGCCCGCGCATGAGTACCATGAGCAGCAGGGTGCTCCCGTCCGAGAGCAGGCCCGCCTCGGCCTCGCAGTTCTGGATGGGCAGGATGCTCTCCATGCGCTTGAGGGTGGCCTCGTTTTTTTGCAGGACCACGTCCACCGTGGCTTTTTGGCGCGCCAGCAGGGCGTTGCGCAGGATGCCAGCCACTTCGTCGGCATTGATCAGATGACGCACCGTCCAGCCGTCGGGCCCGCGCCTGAGCTCGAATTCCAGCGGAAAGGCCACCTCGAGCTGCGGATGCGTGATTTCCGTCCTGATGCGCGCGGTGTCGCCCTTTGTCTCCGCCAGCGTGAGGCGGGCGGGGAGCTGCGCGAGAAAATCCGGCGGGAAGAGCGCCAGGGGCTGCCGCAATTTGGCGGCGGCGTCCGGCTCCTCCCCCTTGGCGGGAGAGGCGTCCTTCTCGCGCAGGCGGCGCAGAAGGGCCGTCTGCAACTGCTGGCTCAGCACATGCTCCTGGTCGGGGCCAGCCTTGTAAAACGGAAAGGCCCGGGACACGGCGTGCGAAAGCTCCGCGAACAGCGCGCGGAAGTCCACGCGCTTGGCAAGTTCTTCCGTGTTGGGCGGGGAGAGCGCCGCCTTGAGCTGCTCTGCGGCGTATTCGCTGGTCTGGCGATATTGCCAGGTGCGCCAGCCAAAATAGCCTCCCGCGCCGATGCCTGCCACAAGCACCAGCACGACGAGGATGCTCAGGAGCTTGTGCGCTCGGGCCTTGGCCGCGAGGCCGGACAGAACTGCGGGCATAAGGAAGCCCCTCCTTCGTCCCCCCCGCCGGGCAGGCAGGAGGACAACGGTTTGCGCCCGCATTCGAGCACGGGCTCAGGCGCGGAAAGGCGCTCATCCATGCGCCGCCCGAAGCGGTCGCCCAGGCGCAGGGCCAGCGGCGTGACGCCGCCCGAGGGCTCGAGCGAACAGCGGAACACGCCCCATGCTCCGAGCGGGAGCGCCATGGGCCAGCGATTGCAGCGGGAAAACGGGCTCGCCGCGCGCCAGGTGCGCACAGGGCCCGCCAGGACGCTCAGGCTGGCCGTCTGCCCGGGCGCGGAGGCCTTGTCCATGCGGCGCAGGGCCCTTGCCACCTCCAACCAGCTTGAGGCCTTGGCGGGGAGGGGCGCGCGCGCAAGGCGCGCGCACACACCGGCCAGCGAATGGCGGTTCCAGAAGGTAACGGCTAAGCCGCGGCGCGCCACGCGCCGGGCCTCGGCAAGGGCCGCGGCCAGACGGCGGGGCTCCTGAAGATGCAGGAGCACCCAGTCATAGGCGTCGTCCTCCACGGGCAGCGCGTCGTCGCTCCCGGCCATGACAGTGGCCGTGGGACAGCGTGTTTGCGCCCGCCCGCGCGCCGCCGCATTCGCTTCCACTCCGTCCACCTCAAAGCCGCAGGCCCAGAGAAAGGGCAGGAACACGCCGGAACCGCAGTTGACGTCCAGGAGGGCCGCATCCCGTCTGGGCCACGCGGCCAGCGCGCGCTCCAGCAGGCGCAACTGCGCGGCCAGCACAAAGCGGGCCGTGGCCACATCCCCGGGGCGCTCCCTGCCCTCCGGCCCGCGCTTCATTCGCGCTCGTGCCCGGCGGTCCATGTTGTCTCCCTGCTGCGCGTTGGTCCGGCTCTTTATTCGTACATGGGCAGGAGCCGAAAGACAAAAAGCGTGTGGCACACCGCCACAAGGATGCCGTAACACAAAAGCAGCGGCGGCAGCAGCGCGCCGCCCGGGGCCGTATAGCCGCCCGGGCTGAGGCGGCGTCGGCAGGCGCGCAACAGCAGGGCCGGCACGATGACCGACCACACGGAGGCCGCGAGGCCGGCCCAGCCGATGGCGGCGAGGAAGCCGTCCGGCCATATGAGGCCGCAGGCCATGGGCGGCACGAAGGTCACGAGCAGGGTCTTGGTGCGGCCGAGGCGGCTGTCGTCAAAGCTGCACAGGTCCGCCATGTAGTCAAAGAGCCCCAGCCCGGCCCCCAGGAAGGATGTCGCCACGGCGAGCAGTGAAAAGGCCTCCAGCAGCCGGAGCACGAGTGGGCTACCGAGATTGTGCCCGGCGGCGGCCAGGAGATCCCCCACATTGCCCCCCTGTTCGATGACGGCCTTGAAGCCCTCGCGGGGGATGACGCCGTCCGAGGCGGTTATCCAGGCAAAATAGCAGGCGAGCGCGACAATGGTCCCCCAGCGCAGGCAGGTGTTGATGCCGCGCCCGTCCTTGCCGAGATATTTGACGAGGCTCGGAACCGACGCATGGAAGCAGAACGAGGTGAGATAGGTGGAAAGCGCGCCCCAAATGAAGATGACCTCGCCGCCGCCGCCCGCATCAAGCAGCACGTCGAGGCGCAAGTGGCGGAACATGCCGCTCATGGAAAAGAGCAGCGCGAACACCATGCCCCCCATGAGCACGATGGAAAATCTGTCCACCGCGCGCGAGCTCCACCAGATACAGGCGGCGAGCAGCAGCGAAAAGATGAGGCTCGTGAGGAGGCGCGGCGGCTCGCTGCCGAGCAAGGGCGTGAGCGCGTGCTGCACCACCGAGCCGCCCCCGCTCACATAGGCATAGACGAGGATATAGAGCACAAAGGCCACGGACAGGCCGTTGACGGCCGTCCAGGCGGGTCCGAGCAGCTCGCGCACGAGGGTGTGGAAGCTGTCCCCCGGCTGGAAGTGCAGGTTGACCTCGAGCAGGGCCTGGCTTGAGCGGAACATGAAAAACCAGGAGCCGAAAAGCACCGCCATGGACCACGAGTACCACATGCCCGCTGAAATCATGGGCAGGCCGAGCATACCCGCGCCGATGGCCGTGCCGGCCACCACCATGGTTCCGCCGAAAAGTGGGGAGAGTCGCACCGCCATGCCGCTCCGTCGCAAAATCAGGGGCTTGCCCGGGGCCGCGTGAGGCGCGGCGTGGGGCAAGCATATGGGAGCATAGTGGCAGAGTGGGGCGGCCTTGGCAAGCCGGGACCGGAAGAGCGCAGGGGCCCCCGGCTCTCCCCGGCTTGCGCTCGCACGGGGCTTTGGTATAGTACGGCTGCCAATTCGTGACATCGACCGGCCGGGCACAGCCAGGCCGGACGGGTGGCCGCCGTCCGCAAGTGGGACAAGGGCGGCCGGCCGAGCAACGTCATTGCCAAGGGCAGCCATGCGCCGCATCAGCCAGCTTCCCGTTTTCATGCAACGTGTGGGCCTGCCCATGCGCTCGGCCGTCCTCGCCCTGTCCGACCTTGTGGCGCTGCTCGGCACCGTGTTCGCGTTGCTTTTGGTGCGCGCGGCCTTTGGCGGCCTCGACCCTGATCTCTATCACTGGGTTTTTCCGTTCCTTCTGGTGGCTCCGCTCCTCGGCACGTTCCTGGGCCTGTACCGCAGCCTCAGCCTGCCCCCGGACAGGCAGATGAAGGCGGTCTTCCTCCTCGTCACCCTCATCTATGCCGTCATTCTCCTTGTCCTCTTTCTTTCGCAAACGGGCGACCTCTATTCGCGGCTGGTCATTTGCGGCGGCTGGGCCATCAGCCTCGTTACGCTGCCGCTGTTGCGCCTTTTGTGCATCAGGCTGTTTGCGCGGCTGCCCTGGTGGAGCAGCCCCCTCATCATCCTCCACAAAGGCCCGACGGCAAAGCGCCTCTGGCATTATCTCAGGCGGCATCCGCAACATGGCTTGCGGCCCGTGGCCATGCTGGAGCTTTCGGGGGAAGCGGAACACGCGGCACTGCAGCTCGCCGGCGCGGCGCGGCGCTGGCCCGGGGCCGTGGCCCTGCTCCTGCCGCAGGTCAGTGAGCGCGGGTCAGTGGATTATGTCACCGAGGCGAGCCGCCATTTCGCCAAGGTCATCGTGGTTCCGGCCCTGGAGGCGGGCTTCCGCAGATACTGGCTCACCCCCTGCGAGCTCAGCGGCGTCACGGTCTTCCTGCTCACCCAGAATCTCCATGACTGGCGTCGCCTCGCCATCAAGCGCGCCATCGACATCCTGTTCTGCATTCTGCTGCTGCCTGTTGTCGTGCCCCTGGGGATCCTGCTCGCGGTCCTCATCCGCGTGGACAGCCCTGGCGCGCCCATCTATCGGCAAATGCGCATTGGCCGGGACGGGCGGATGCTCCGCGTCTATAAATTTCGCACCATGGTTGCGGATGCGGACGCCAAACTCAAGGAATGGCTTGCCGTGGACCCGGCGCTCAAGGAGGAATGGGAGCGCGACCACAAGCTTAGGGAGGACCCGCGCATCACCCGCATGGGCCGCTTCCTGCGCAAGACGAGCCTTGACGAGTTGCCTCAGCTCCTCAACGTGGCCCTGGGCGACATGAGCCTGGTGGGGCCGCGTCCCATCGTGGTTGCGGAAGTGAAAAAATACGGCGCGGTCTTTGACGAGTATTGCCGGGTGCGCCCGGGCATCACCGGCCTCTGGCAGATTTCGGGCCGCAACAACACGACCTATGCCGACCGGGTGGGATTTGACCATTATTATATCAACAACTGGTCCATCTGGATGGACATCTGGATCCTGGCGCGCACCATTCCCGTTGTCCTCACAGGCTACGGCGCGTATTGATGGCCGCCGAAAGGGGCAACCGCCTCCACCGCTGGCTGGACAGGTATGCCGGCATCCCGCTGGCGGCCCTGAGCGCGGGCGGCCGGCTGCTGGAGCGGCCACGCCGCGCCGCGGCCCCGGAGGCTGCCCGGCGTGTGGGCGTCATCTGCCTGGGGGCCATCGGCGATCTCCTCCTGCTTTCAGGCCTGCTTGAAGGCGTGCGGCGGCAACTTCCCGGGGCGGAGCTGGAACTGGTCGTCTCCTCCGGCAATGCCGGGGCCGCGCCCCTTATCCCCCACGCGGACGCCGTCGCGGCCTTTGGGGTGCGGCACGTCCCGGCCATGCTGCGCCATGTGCGGGAGCGCCGGTATGATCTCCTCATCGACAGCACGCAGTGGGCGCGCCTCGGGGCCATTGTCAGCAATCTCTCGGGGGCTGGCCTCACCGTGGGCTTTGCCACGGCGGGCCAGGCGCGGGCCCTGGGCTATGACCGCACGGCCACGCACAGGCCCGATGTGCATGAAACGGAAAATTTTCTCGCCCTGGGCCGCGCGCTCTGGCCGGGGCTTTCCGGCGCGGCGGCCTTGCGCCTCCCCGATGCCGCGCCCGCCTTCGCGCCCGCGCTCGTCGCGGCACTGGCGGACGGCCGGCGTCATGCCTTTTTGCACATGTGGCCGGCCGGCTACAAGAGCCGTCTCAAGGAGTGGCCGGCCGAACATTGGGCGCGTCTCTCGCGCGAACTCACGGCGGCCGGGTTCAGCGTCTGGCTCACGGGGAGCGCCGCGGACGCCCCGCGCAACGCGGCCTTTCTGGGCGGCCATATGCCGGGCGCGCCCCATGTCCATTCTCTCGCCGGGCGTCTCAGCCTGCCCCAATTGGCGTGGCTGCTCGCGCGGGCCGACGCCGTTGTCTCCGTGAATACCGGCATCATGCACCTGGCGGCCCTCGCGGGCGCGCCCACCGTGGGGCTGCACGGGGCCACCAACCCGAAGCGTTGGGGCCCGGTTGGGCGGCGCTGCGTGAGCCTTTTGCCGCGCGCCGGGAGGTACGCCTATCTAAACCTGGGCTTTGAATATCCCCCCGATGCCGGGCCCGCCCTCCAGCACTTGCCCGTGGAGGACGTGTTGGCGGCCCTGCGGACGCTGGACGCGCTTTGAGGAAAGAAAAACGGCGTCACATCCCCGGATGCGACGCCGTTTTCAAGACCCTCCCAGCGCGCTTGGGCGCGCTTAATCAAGGCCCATGACCTTGCCGATTTTCTTGGCGGCGTTCTTGACCTTGTCAAAGGCGCTTTCCTCGCCGACGCGCTCAAATTCGCGCAAAAGCTCTTCCTGGCGCGCGCTGATGCGCGTGGGCGTGACCACCTTGACGGAGACGAGCAAATCTCCCCGCTGCTTGCGCCCGGGCCAGGGCATCCCCTGGCCGGCGAGCCTGAGCAGCGCGCCGGACTGCACCCCCTTGGGGATTTCCATGCCCAGGGGCCCGTCAAGACCCGGCACTTCCACCCGGCAGCCAAGAGCCGCCTGCACGAAGCTCACTTCCTGGGTATGGACGAGGTCCTGGCCATGGCGTTCCCAGCGGGGATCCTGCTCCACGGTGAGCACCACATAGAGGTCCCCGGGGGGGCCTCCGTGGACGCCGGCCTCGCCTTCGCCGCGCACGCGCAGGCGCGTGCCCGTGTCCACGCCCGCGGGGATGCGCACCCGGATTTCGTGCTCGTCTTCCACGCGGCCTTCGCCCTTGCAGCGCGCGCAGGGCTTCTTGATGATGCGGCCCGTGCCGCCGCATGCGGTGCAGGGCATGGCGAGCTGGAAAAAGCCCTGGTTACGGCGCACCTGGCCTGTGCCGCGGCAGTGGGGACAGCTCTCGGGCTGCGTGCCCGGGGCGGCGCCGCTGCCCTTGCAGTCGGGACATTCAATATGGTGCGGCACGGAGAGGCTGATCTCGTCGCCGTGGGCCGCCTGGGTGAAGCTGATGGTGAGGTTGTAGCGCAAGTCCGCGCCGGCTTCGGCGCGGGAGCCGCGGCCGCCGCCCGCGAAACCGAACAGGTCGCCGAAAATGTCGCTGAAATGGGCGAAGATGTCTTCCGCGCTGCCGAAGCCCCCGGCC
>CAMWTD010000082.1 GCA_947177085.1 uncultured Desulfovibrio sp. | reverse complement strand
CCCTTCAAGGGCAAGCTCGGCGATGTGCGCGCCATCGCCCGGCTGTATCCCGAATATATCCACGTCGTCGCCAGCAAGGACAGCGGCGTGAAGAACCTCGAGGACTTCAAGGGCAAGAAGGTCTCCGTGGGCGCGCGCGGCAGCGGCAATGAGGTGAACTGCCGCCAGATCTTCGATTTCTACGGGCTCGACTACAAGAACCTGGAGCCCATCTTCCTCCCCTACGGCGAGACGGCCGACCAGTTCAAGGACCGCCAGGTGGACGGCTTCGTCTTCTCCATCGGCACGCCGGCTCCGGCCATCCAGGACATCACCACCACGCAGGACGTGGTCTTTGTGCCGCTCGAAGGCGCCAAGGCGGACGAGGTTATCGCCAAGTTCCCCTATCTTGTGAAGGACGCCATCCCGGCCAAGACCTACAAGGGCCAGGAAAACGCCGTGCCCACCCTCTCCGTCCAGGCCATCCTCGTGGCCAATAAGGACATGCCCGAAGATGTGGCCTACAATCTCACCAAGACCCTGTTCGAGAACCTTGGCGACGTGGCCAAGGGGCACAACAAGGGCTCGGAGATACTGCTCGAAAAGGCCGCCGACGGCGTGACCATCCCCTTCCATCCTGGTGCGGAAAAGTACCTCAAGGAAAAGGGCATCCTGAAGTAGACCTTGAAGACGTCTCCTGAATACGGGCTTTATAGCGACGACCGGGCGGGACAGGCTCCCGCCCGGCGCGGTTTTTCGCCCTGGACCGGCGGTGGTACGAGGGAGGGCCTTGGCCGCCTGCTGGGCGGCCTCCCGCTGGCAGCGCTCATTCTGGGCGCGGCCCTGCTGCTGCCACCGGCTGCGGGCGCGGCCGACGAGGGGGCGGGCGAGCTCTGCGTCCTCGATGCCGCGGGAGCTGTGGCGGGCGCGTGGCCTCTTGAGGAGGGGCAGGGCTTTGCCATCCGCTATACCCATTCCGTTGCGCTCACGCCGGTGGAAGACCATTTTCTTATCAGGGACGGCATTATCCATCTGGACAAGACCGTCTATCAGGATTTCGGCGCGGGTCTCCCCTCCGTCCCGGAGCCGGGCCAGCGCATGAGCACGGGGGATGGGCGCATCGTCATGAGCGGCTACGCGCGCCCCCTGGAGAGCTTCGACGTGCGCGTGGGCCGCGTGGCGGGGCACACCCTGTTGCTCCCCCCGGGCGCGGGGCGGCCGGAAACCCCGCTCCCGGAACTCGCCCCCGCCGGGAGCGCCCTCACCTTTACCTATGCCCCGCACGGATGCGGAAGCCGGGCCAAGCGCCCATGAGCCATTCCAGAGGCAGCCATGAGTCATAAAGAGCGGATGCAGGTCATCGGGCAGGAAGGTTCCGGCGGTTTCGCCCTCGAGGAGGGGAGCCGCCTGGATTCGGACGCCGCCGAAAAAATCCAGGACACACTGGATGTTTCGGAAATCGTCGCCAAGTACGACAAGGAAGCCACCTTCCGCACCTTCCGGGGCTGGCTCAAGATCTTTATCAGTTGCGTCTGCATTGTCTTTTCGGGCTTCCAGCTCTTCACGGCGGCCACGGGGCTTTATCCGCCGCAGATCCAGCGCTCCATCCACCTCGGTTTCGTGCTCGTCCTCATCTATCTGCTCTATCCGGCGCGCGCGGACGGCAACAAGCACCGCCTCAACTGGTACGATGTGCTGCTGGCGGCGGCCGGCGCTGCGGTGTGCGGCTATATCATCTGGAATTACGACACCATCGTGCTGGATGCCGGGCCGCCGACCGAGATGGACTTCATCTTCGGCTGCGCCTCCATCCTGCTTGTGCTGGAGGCGACGCGGCGCATCGTGGGCCTGCCCATCACCCTTGTGGCCATCGTCTTTCTGCTCTACGCCAAGTTCGGGAACCTGCTCCCGGGCATGATGGGCCACCCCGGCTTTTCGCTCAAGCGCATCGTGGGCCACATGTACCTGACCACCGAGGGCCTGTTCGGGATGCCGCTCGGCGTGGCCGCGTCCTTTGTGTTTCTCTTCATCCTGTTTGGGGCCTTCCTGCACAGCACGGGCCTCGGTAAGTTCTTCATCGATCTCGCCCTTGGCGCGGCGGGGCGGTTTGTGGGCGGCCCGGCCAAGGTGGCCGTGCTCGCCAGCGGCTTTTTCGGCACTATTTCGGGCTCGTCGGTGGCCAATACCGTGTCCACGGGCACCTTCACCATCCCCCTCATGAAAAGCGTAGGCTATCGCGGCGCATTTGCCGGCGCGGTGGAAGCCGCCTCCTCCACGGGCGGCCAGATCATGCCCCCCATCATGGGGGCCGCCGCCTTCATCATGGCGCAGTTTCTGGGCGTGGGCTACGTGGAGATCGCCAAGGCGGCCCTCATCCCGGCCCTGCTCTACTATCTCGCCGTCGGCTTCATGGTGCATATGGAGGCCAAGCGCCTCGGCCTCAAGGGCATCCCCAAGGATCGGCTGCCCAAGCCCTGGCATGTGCTCAGGCACGGCGGCTACTTGCTCATTCCCATCATCGTGCTCGTCTACCTGCTCATGCAGGGCTATACGCCGCTCAAGTCCGCCTATTACTGTATCGTGACCACGGTGGTCATCTCCCTCGTTGCCAATAACTGGAAGGCCTGGGCCGGCGCGGGCCCGAGCGGCATGACGGTGCGCAGCAGCCTCGCCCAGTGCAACCGCATGGCGCTGAAAGACGTCCTCATGGCCATGGAGAACGGCGGCCGCCTCGCGCTGGGCGTTTCCGCCGCCTGCGCGTGCACGGGTTTTGTCATCGGCGTGGTGACGCTCACCGGCGTGGGCCTCAAGCTCGCCAACGCCATCCTGGCGCTCTCGGCCGGGAGCTTTGCGCTCACCCTGGTGCTGACCATGTTCTCGTCCATCATCCTCGGCATGGGCCTTCCCACCACGGCGAAATATATCGTCCTCGCCACCATCGCCGCGCCCGCCATCCAGAGTTTCGGCGTACCCCAACTGGCTGCACATCTTTTCATCATGTATTTCGGCATCCTGGCTGACCTGACGCCCCCGGTGGCGCTGGCCGCCTATGCCGCCGCGGGCATCGCCCGGGCGGAGCCCAACGCTACGGGCTTCATGGCGGTGAAGCTGGCCTTCGCGGGCTTCCTCATACCCTATATTTTCTGCTACAACCCGGCTCTTTTAATGATTGGCGCGGATACCTGGGAAATCGTCTTTATCGTCTGCACCGCGGCCGTGGGCATCGCCGCGCTTTCCTTTGCAAGCGTGGGTTACTGGCTGCGCAACCTCTTCTTCTGGGAGCGGCTCATCCTCGTGGGCGCGGCCATCACGCTTATCACGCCCGGTCTCAAGACCGACATCATCGGCCTTGGCCTCATGGCCGGGGTCTATGTGCTCCAGCGCGTCTTCAAGGCGGGACCGGGCCAACCCCTCGCGCAGGGAGGAAAGGGCGGCGCGGCCTCCGATGCCGCCTGATGTGGTTCGCTCCTTTGACAGGCATGAAGAAGGGCTTCCCGCAAGGGAGGCCCTTTTCAACATCCGGCGCGAATAACGGGAAACAGCATCAGGAACAAGCGAAAAAAATCAGCTACAGGCGAAAAAAACAACTTGTGGTTGATGTTTTTCCCTGATAGATTGTTTCCGGGTTCCAAGTTGCACCTGTCTGTCCGCACAAGGCCCGGGCTCCCGCGCCCGGGGCGCCAAACTTGTGAGGCTGTCCCCCATCGGGAGGATTCCATGGTCCCGTTGCCCACTTCTCCCCGCATGTCCGGCGAGGATGCCGCAGAGTGCCTCAGCCGCCTCATGCGCGCGCTTGAGGTCACCACGGATGCCGAGCTCGCCCGGGCTCTCGGCATCACCCCGCAATCCGTCAATGGGGCGCGCAAACGGCGCGAGGTTCCCCCCGCCTGGGTGCAGGCCTGCGCCGCACAGACAGGCGTTAATGCGCATTGGCTCTTTTTCGGACGCGGGCCGGCGCGGCTTCCCGAAGCCGGGGCCGACGAGCTCCCGAGCTTCCCTGCCGACTGCGAGAGCGAGCTTGTTACCATTCCCCTCGCCGAGGCGCGGCTTTCCGCCGGTACGGGCAGCCTTGAGGTCAGCGCCGCCCGGGAGGGAGGCTACGCCTTTCGCAGCGATTTTCTGCGCCGCAAGGGCAATCCCCGGCGCATGGTGCTCATGCGCGTTTCCGGCGACAGCATGGTTCCGGAAATCTATGACAACGATGTGGTCCTGCTCGACCAGGGCCAGAAGGAGATCACGCCGGGGCGGCTCTATGCCGTGGGCTTTGAGGATGCCATCTATATCAAGCGGGTGGACAAGCTGCCAGGCAAGATCATCCTCCACAGCGCCAATCCGGCCTATCCGCCCTTGAGCCTCGATTTGCGCGGGGACGGCGCGGACCAGTTCCGCGTCATCGGGCGCGTGCTCTGGTCCGGGCGCGAATATCGCTGAGGCGCAGGTCGCGCCGCCATCCACGCCACGCGCCCGGAGCTCTGCCGGGAAAGGGCCGGCCGGGTGCTTTATGCCGGGCGCAGGCGCACTGTGTACTTGCGCAGGAAATCGGCCGGCAAATAGGTCATCTTGGCCTGGCGCAGCCCTTCCTCGTCCAGATCCTGCGCGCGGTTGATCCAGCGCAGGCCCGCGCCCGCGTGGCGCGCAAATTCGCAATTCATGACCTGGTAGACGCCCTTGTAGCCGTTGAGCCCCTTCTCGAAGTGGACCCCCAGTGTCTCGTCATCCAGTTTTTCCCCCACGCTGAACGCAATCATGCGCCCGTCCACATACAGCGAGCCTCCGGTGAGGCCCCGGAAGCTGTCCCAATGGGTCAGGACGCGGTTGATGGCCTCGTTTTCCGCCAGCAGGGAAGGCGAACCCTCACATTCGTGCCATTGACACCAGTCGTCCTGCACGCCGAGCACGTCCTCCACCATGTCGTCGGTGACGCCGCGATAGTCGGGCTCGCCATACGCCTTCACAAAGCTGTTGTAGTGATTGCGCTTTTTGTGGAAGCGATTCCCAGGCAGGTTTGCCAGCTCCTCCTGCTTGTAGAGATATTCCCACTGGCCGCGCTCCTCGCCCGCTTCCACCAGTTGGGGCGAGGCCTTTTGCCAGGCCTGCATGAGCTCCTCGGGCACACGGATGAAGTCGCGCCCGGTCGTCCCCGCCACGGCGGGGAGCAGCGCGGCCCAGTCCACGGCGTCCCAGTCCCCGAGGGGAGCCCAGCAACGCGGCGCGGGCTTGGTCTGGCGTATCCAGCACAGGGGCCCGGCGAACTGCCACTCAAGGCCGTAATATTCCTGCCAGCCCCAGAGATTCGCCAGGGTATAGTCGAGCGAGCGCCGCGGCGTCGCCTGCCAGAGGGCATAATAGGCATCGGCCTTGGCGAGACTCACCGGAATGAAGTTTGCGTCCATGATTATCTCCTTATGGCATCAGCCCGGCAGCGAGGGGGCCGCCAGGGGAGCGGGGTGAACGGGTTCAGCGCGGGCGGCGCATCCGGTTCATGGCGAAGCGCGCCCAGTCACAGCGCGAGACCACATAGAGCATGATAAGCGTCTGGAGGCACTGGGAAACGAGCATGGCGGCAAAGACGCCCGAGGCCGTACCCCAGAGGCGGTGTCCCAGCAGCCAGCCGAGCGGCAGGCGCACCACCCAGAAGGTTCCCCCATAGACCATCAGGTTGTATTGGGTCGCTCCCGCGCCAACCATGATGCCGCCCATGACGGTGCTCGCGATGGAAAAGGGCGTGGACACCAGATTATAGGAAAGGTAGCTGACGATCTGCGCCTGCGTGGCCGCTTCCTGCGAGAGCAGGGCGGCGATGTCCGCCCTGAAGGGCCAGATAATGAGCGCCACCACGCTCATGGCGGCCGCCGCAAGCCCAACCAGCGGCAGGGCGACGCGCTTGGCCTGCGCCGGGCGTCCCTCGCCCAGGCTGTTGCCCACGAGCACGGCCACGGTCATGTTGAAGGCCATGCCCGGCAGGAAGAGCAGCGCCTCGGCCCTAAGACCCGCGGTGAGCCCGGCCAGGGCGTGCACGCTGTCCACCGGGAGCGAGGCCACAAGCACAAAAAGGGTGAGGTAGCCGGATTGCCAGACGATTTGCGCCGCGGCCGCGGGCAGCGCCACGCGGATGAGATAGGGCAGGCCCACCCTGAGCCAGCGTGGGGAGGGGATGGCGCGACGCCTGAGATAGCCCGTGCGCACGAGCAGGAGGGTATTGCAGAGAGCGCCCAGGCATTGCGCGCCGAAATTGCTCCACGCAAGGCCCATATAGCCGCAGTCCGGCAGGCCGAACCAGCCAAGCCCGAAGCCCAGGCAGCCGAAGAGGTTGGCCGCGCAGACCACGGCAGCCACCCAGAGCGGCGGCAACACGAGGCGCGTGGCGCGAAAGACCACGCCCGTGGCGGAATACACATATTGCGCGGGCAGCATGAGCATGAAGACGCGCCAGAGCTCATTGGCGAGGGGCCGGATGGGCTCGGGAACCATAATGAGGCGCAGGATGCCCTCGCCAAAGCTCCAGCCGAAGGCCGCCATGACGATCCCGAGCCCGAGGCTCCCCAGGACCGTCGTGGCCACATAGCGCTCGGCGCGACGCACGCGGAATGCGCCCAGCGACTGGCTGATGGCCGCTGTGGCGCCGCTCGACAGCGCCATGATGACCACCATGAGAAAGAGCGAGCACTGCGTCACCATGCCGAGCGCCGCCTGCACATTGGCGCTGATCCGGCCGCCCACCCACACGCTGGCGAGGCCCATAAAGAACGCAATGTACATCATGAGCAACTGGGGCCAGGTCAGGCTCCAGATGGCGCGGGGAGATGTGCCGAGTTGCGGGGTGGGCATGGGGAACGTCGCTCCTTGCGGGAACGCCGGGTGACGTCTGCGTTGATGCAAGCGGCGGAGCGTCCCGACAATCAGGACGCTCCGCCGCTTGCATTGGTGCTGTTCTTACGCCCCGGCGTTGCCGGCAAGACCGTCCAGGCAGCGGGTGAGGTCTTTCGCCGTTTCCCTGCGCCTGATAAGGCGCGGCGCGCCGTCCGCCCCGACGAGCACTTCCGCGGGGAGGAAGCGCTGGTTATAGTTGGAAGCCATGCTGAAGCCATAGGCCCCGGCGTCGAGCACGCCCACCACGTCGCCCACGCTCAGGGGGGGCAGCAGGCGATCCTTCGCCAGGATGTCGCCGCTTTCGCAGATATTGCCCACCACTGTCTGGAGGACGGGCTCGCCAGCTTCGGCTCCGTCGCCGCGATAGGCTTCGAGGTCATGGAAGGAGTCGTACATGGCGGGCCGCATGAGGACATTGAAGCCGATGTCCGTGCCCACATAGCGCACGCCCGCGTTTTCCTTGACGGCGGTGACGCGCCCGAGCAGGACGCCGCACTCGGCAACCACATAGCGGCCCGGTTCCACCAGAAAGCGGCCGTGGTAGCCAGTCTCCCCGGCCCAACTGCTGATGAGTTCGTGCAGCCCCTGCCCGAGCGCCGCGAGGTCCAGCCGGGGCTCGCCCTCATATTTATGGTAGGGGATGCCGAAGCCGCCCCCGAAATCTATGATTTCAAGGGTTTTCAGCACCTCCGGCGGGAGTGTCGCGGCGAGCTTGAGCAGCACCCGGGCGGCGTCGAGATAGCCTTGCGGCTCCATGAAGAGCGAGCCGATGTGCTGGTTGATGCCCGCGAGCGTCAGCTCGTGCTTTTTCAAAAGCGCGAAAACCTCGTCCATCCTGTCCGGAGAAATGCCGAACTTGGTTGCCTTGCCCGCGGTGATGACCTTGGCGTGATGTCCAGCGCCGATGCCGGGATTGAAGCGCGCCATGACGCGGCCGCCCCGGTTGAGGGCGCCCAGCATGTCGAGCTGCGAGAGCGAATCCACGCTGATGAGCACGCCGTGGGAGAGCGCTTCGAGCATTTCTTCCGGCGTGTTGTTGTTTGAGATGTAGAGGATCTCCTCGGGGGTGAAGCCGCCGAGGACGTCCATGGCGAGCTCGCCGGGGCTCATGGCGTCGGCGACAAGACCCTCGGAGTGGATGATCTGGAGCAGGGAGGGGTTGGCATTGGCCTTGACGGAATAATTGACGCCAAAACCGGCCCTCGCCGACAGGCCCATGAGGTCTCGGCAGCGCTCGCGCAGGATGGCCTCGCTGTACACATAGAGCGGCGTGCCAAAACGGTCGGCAAGCTCGCGCGGCGTGGCGTTGCCGTAAAAGCGGAGCCTGTCGGTATAGGTTGAGCGGATATCGGGCATGGCTTCCTCGGGGGCTGGCGTTTTCTGTGTGGCGGGTGGCCGCTCACATCCGCGCGGCGCATCCCGGCTAGGGAGTATCCCGGGCAAGGGGACGCCTGTCAAGCGCGCGGCGCGTGGACGTTGCTTTGACCAAGGAAAAGAGCATCGGCAAATGCGCTTTTTTTCTCTTGCCCTCGGCGCTGTTTTGGCCGATGATGAACGCAGATTCTGCCGTGCCGGGCCCGTGCCCGCAGGCGCAGTTCACTTGCTGTTTTCTAAAGGACGGTGTCCTTCGCCCGGCCACGCGCCGGGGGGCAGGCGTCCTTCCGCGGCTGAGAGTTTCGTCATTCCAGAGAGAGGGAGACAGCCAT
>CAMWTD010000081.1 GCA_947177085.1 uncultured Desulfovibrio sp. | reverse complement strand
TCCCCGACGCCCCCGCGGGCGACCACCGCTGCCGCGTCGTCGTGGACGGCCCGGGCAACGACGCCGACGTGATCAATGACCTCATCTGCGGGGCCGTCAACATGGCCCGCAAGCGCGTGCGCATCATGACGCCGTATTTCCTGCCCTCGCACGACCTCATGGGGGCCCTGCGCTCGGCCGGGCAGCGCGGGGTGGACGTGCGCGTGGTGCTCCCGGCGAAAAACAATCTTCCCTACATGAACTGGGCCACCAGCCGGCTTTTGGCCGGGCTCCTTTCCGCTGGTGTGCGGGTGCTCTACCAGCCCCCGCCCTTCGCGCACACCAAGCTGCTCGTGGTGGACGATTTTTACACGCAAGTCGGTTCGGCCAACCTCGACGCGCGTTCCCTCAGGCTCAATTTCGAGCTCAACATGGAGATTTTCGACCCCTCCTTCGCGGCCGGCATCGCGGACTTCATCGACGCCGCCGTGGAGAAGGGTCAAGAGATCACCCTCGCCGAGCTCGAAGCCGAGCCCTTGCCCGTGAAATTGCGCAACTCGGCCTGCTGGCTCTTCTCGCCCTATTTGTGACAGGCGTTGGGGACCCACCCGTGCAATATTTTTTTGCCGGGAAGGCCGGGCGTCAATATCCTGGATTTATTCGCAGAAATTTTTGTACCCGTAAAAATCCAGTCCCTGCGAATGGAAAGAGCGCTTTCCATTTCTCGGGGATTCGGGTATGAATGGAAACCCGTCACGAATCCCGCCATGGAGCCCCGGCCGTCGCCCGACAGGCCGGGCCTGCGTTGCGGGCCTTCCGGCGGCCTGTTTTCCCGTTCCGGCGGTTCCGGCCGGTTGACGCCGGGCGGCAGTATTCCGGCAAAACCCCGCCATGCGGCTGCGCGGCGGCATCCTGAAGCATGGGAGAAAACGCATGATGACACTCTTCTACCTCTTGGGCTACCTGGCCGTGCTGGGCTTCATCTGCCTTGCCGCCCTGAAAATCAGGACCTACCTCAAGGCAAGCCCGCTCCACATCCGCTGGGAGCTCTACCCGGTCCCGCACGAGGGCCCCAAGAAGGAGGCCTACGGCGGCAGCTATATGGAAGAAAAGAACTGGTGGACCCACAAACGCCATGTGGACCACTGGGAGGACATCAAGGCCATCCTCGTGGAAGTGCTTTGCCTGCACGCCACCTACGAGCACAACCCCAAGCTGTGGATCCGCACCTATCCCTTCCATGTGGGCATGTACATGCTCATGGGCGGAACCATCATCCTCGTCTGCGCGGTGGTGCTCCAGCTCTTCGGCGTTGACCCCGAGGGCGGCCTCATGATTTTTGTCGCCAATGTCATCAATGCGGTGGTGCTGCTCGGGGCCTTCTGCATCGCGGGCGGCGGCATCGCGCTTATCATCCGTCGCCGCGAGGACGAGGGCCTCAAGAAGTACACCACGGCGGAGCAGTACATCAATCTGGGCTCCTTCGTCGTCTTCGGCGTGCTCACCCTCTGCGCCTGGGCCTTCAACCCCTCCTACTACCAGCTCGCGCGCGATTTCATCTACAATCTCTTCACGTTCAACTTCCAGCCGCTTGGCAGCTCCTGGTTCGTGCTTAACATGCTTGTGGGCTTCTTCCTGATGATCGCCATCCCCGTGACCAACATGGGGCATCTGATCATGAAGTACTTCATGTATCATGACATCCGCTGGGGTGACGAAGCCACGATCTACAGCGACAAGAACAAGAAGATCATCGACGAGATGCTCCAGTACCAGGTCACCTGGTCCGCCCCGCACATCGCCGGGGACGGCACGCCCAGGAACTGGGTGGACGTGGCCACCACCAACCCCGCAGCCCCCAAGAACGACGAGTAGGGAGTCCTCACATGAAAGACAAGCTGTCCCTGAAAGATGTTTCCACCGTTGAAGGGCAGATGGTCAGCATTGACCTCAAGGATCTGCCCGAGCTCGCGCTCGACGTGAAGCCCATGCCCTGGAAGCCCTTCACCGAGGAGCAGAAGGAAAACACGGCCTGTATCCTCGACGACGTGTGCGTGCTCAATATCCCCAAGCCCAAGAACCCGCAGGAAGAGGAGGAACTCGTCAACAAGTTCCTCGAGGGTATGCGCAAGCTCTTCTCCAAGGAGAACAACTGGACGTGCCTGCCCATGCTGGAAAGCAGCATGGAGAACTGTGTCCAGTGCAATTCGTGCTCCGAGGCCTGTCACCTGTGGGAGATGTCGGGCAAGAACGAGATGTACCGGCCCAACTACCGCTCGGAGATCTTCCGCCGCATCTACCACCAGTATATCAAGAAGGAGCCCTTCGCCAAGTGGCGCTACGGCGACATCGGCCTGAACTGGAAGACCGTGGCGCGCCTGGGCGAGCTCGCCTATCGCTGCAATGTCTGCCGCCGCTGCGCGCAGACCTGCCCCATCGGCGTGGATAACGGCCTCATCGCCCGCGAGATCCGCAAGCTCTTCAGCCAGGAGCTCGGCATCCACCCGCGCGAGCTGCACGAAAAGGGCACCATGAACCAGCTCAAGGTGGGCTCCTCCACGGGCATGACCCCCGAGGTCGTGCGCGAGAATGTGGAGTTCATCGACGAGGATTATTCGGAGATCACGGGCGTCGGCATCACCACCCCCTTCGACGTGAAGGGCGCGGACATCATGCTGCTGCACAATGCCGGCGAGATCATGGCCTGGCCCGAAAACATCGCCGCCTTCTCGCTCATCTTCCAGGAGGCTGGCCTGTCCTGGACCCTCTCCAGCAAGGCCGTGGCCTATGACGGCGTGAACTACGGCGTCTTTTACGACGATGCGCAGCTCGCCCGCATCGCGCTCGACCACATGCTCGCCGCCAAGGAGCTCGGCGTCAAGAAGGTGGTGGTGGGCGAATGCGGCCACGCCAACAAGGCCCTGACCGTGCTGGCCGACCGCGTCATCCCCTACGAATACCAGGTGCCGCGCGAAAGCTGCTATGTCACCCTGCGCGACATCATCCTCGCCGGGCGTCTCAAGCTCGACCCGTCGCGCAACGACTTCCCCGTGACCCTGCACGACCCCTGCAACGTGGTGCGCCTCATGGGCATCGTCAAGCCCCAGCGCGACATCCTGCACAAGATTGCGCCCAAGTTCCGCGAAATGCCCTGCCACGGCGTGCACAACTACTGCTGCGGCGGCGGCTCCGGCTTCGCCATCATGACCCGCAACAATATCGACGAATGGCGCGGCAACATCTCCGGCCGCAAAAAGCTGTGGCAGATCGGCGAGGCTTTCAAGGAATGCCTCGGCCCCGAGACCAAGAAGTATATCTGCGCTCCGTGCTCCAACTGCAAGGGCCAGATTCGCGAACTGCTCGAGCACAATGACCTGTACTCCAAGAACAGCTTCGCCTACGGCGGCCTCGTGGAGCTCATCGTCAACGCCATGAGCAACGTGCAGCCCGGCTTCATCAAGTGGGAAGGCGACGAATAGCTGCCTTTCCGCAACAGGGCTGAAAGAAAGGACAGGGGGGCTTCGGCCCCCCTTTTCTGTGCGCGTTGAAGGCCCGCTGTCATGATTGCGGGGATGGGCCAAGGCATCGGCGTTCGCGAGCAGGCCGAGGAGGCGGGGCCCGGCTGCGTCTTGAGCCGCGGACGGGAAAGGGCTATGCTGCCTTTTCGCCGTCAGGGGCTGAACCGGAAGGACCTTAGCGCCGGAGGATCGCATGGAGCGCACCCTTATCGTCGATGTTCTCAGGGCCGAAAAAGCGGCCGACGCCGTCACCGTCTGCGGCTGGGTGCGCACCCGGCGCGACGCCAAGGGCTTTTCGTTCGTGGAGCTCAATGACGGCTCCTGCCTCGCCAACCTCCAGTGCATCGTGGATGACGGCACGCCGGCCCACGCGGCCCTGGGCGAGGCATCCACGGGCGCGGCGCTCCGCTTGCGCGGCGCGCTCGTGCCATCGCCGGGCAAGGGCCAGAAATGGGAATTGCGGGCGGAAAGCGTGGAGGTTTTCGGGCTCGCCGACCCGGAGACTTTCCCGCTCCAGAAAAAGCGCCATTCGGACGAGTTTTTGCGCGGCATCGCGCACCTTCGGGCGCGCACCAACAAATATGGCGCGGCTTTCCGCATCCGTTCCGAGGCGGGTTTTGCGGTGCATGAGTTTTTCCGTTCCAGGCGCTTCGCCTGGGTGCATACCCCTGTGCTAACCGGCTCGGACTGCGAAGGGGCGGGCGAGATGTTCCGTGTGACCACCCTCGGCCCCGGCGAAACGGGCGAGGATTTCTTCACGCGCCCGGCGAGCCTCACGGTCTCGGGCCAGCTCGAGGCCGAGGCCTTGGCCCTGGGGCTCGGGCGCGTCTACAGCTTCGGGCCCACCTTCCGCGCCGAAAACTCCAATACCCCGCGCCATGCCGCGGAATTTTGGATGATCGAGCCGGAAATGGCCTTTGCGGACCTTGATGACCTCATGGAGCTCGGCGAGGGTCTCACCCGTCATGTGGTGGAACATGTGCTCGACCGTTGCGAGCCTGATGTGGCGCTGTTTGACAAGTTCGTGGAGCCGGGCCTGCTGGAACGCCTGCGCGGCATCCTGCGCCAGCCCTTTGCGCGCATCCCTTATGCCGAGGCCGTGCGTATTTTGGAGGAGGCCGACGCAAGCTTCGCCTTCCCGGTGAGCTTCGGCATCGATCTCCAGACCGAGCACGAGCGCTACCTCGCCGAGACGCATTTCCAGCGCCCGGTCATCGTCTATGACTACCCGCGCGAGATCAAGGCCTTCTACATGCGGGCAAACGACGACGGCGAGACGGTGGCCGCCATGGACATGCTCGTCCCGCGCATCGGCGAGCTTATCGGAGGCTCGCAGCGGGAGGAAAGGCTCGATGTGCTCGAAGCGCGCATGGCCGAGCTCGGCCAGAAGCCGGAGGATTATTGGTGGTATCTGGACCTGCGACGCTATGGCAGCGTGCCCCACGCCGGCTTCGGCATGGGCTTTGAGCGGCTGCTCATGTTCCTGACCGGGATCAGCAATATCCGCGACGTCATTCCCTTCCCGCGCACCCCGGGGAGCCTGGAATTCTAGCAACTACTCAGAAGTGGAAGCGCGCCCGCGCCAAGGAGCGACCATGATCGACGATCTTCCCAAGGGCTTTCGGGCCGGAGCGGCCGAAGCCTGTTTCCGCAAGGCAGGCCGGGACGACCTCGGCCTCATCGTGTCCGACCGGCCCTGCGTGCTGGCGGCCATGTTCACGAAAAACCTGTTCCGGGCCGCGCCCGTGCGCGTCTGCCAGGAGATTTTGGCCAGCGGGCGCGAGGTGCGCGCCGTTGTCGCCAATTCCGGGCAGGCCAATGCCTGCACCGGGGACGAGGGCCTTGCCAATTGCCGCGAGACGCAGCGCCTCACCGCCGAGGCCCTGGGCCTTGAGCCGGACGAGGTGCTGCCCGTTTCCACGGGCGTGGTGGGCGCGCACCTCAAGATGGACAACTGGCGCAAGGCGCTCCCCGCATTGGTGCAAAGCCTGGGCAGCCGTGACGCCGAGGGCTTCACCCGGGCTTTTATGACCACGGACGCCTTTCCCAAGTTCGCCATGCGCGAGGTGAGCCTCACCGGGGGCCTTGTGCGGCTCACGGTCATGGCCAAGGGCGCCGGCATGATCTGCCCCAACATGGCCACCATGCTCTGCGTGGCGCTCACCGACGCCTGCGTGGAGCGCGAGGCCTGGCAGGCCATGTTCCGCCGCGCCGTGAACGCCACCTTCAACCGGGTGAGCGTGGACGGGGACACTTCCACCAATGACACCATTCTCGGGCTCGCCAACTGCGCCTCGGGCGTGGCGGCCATGAACGCCGGGGACGAGAAGGCGCTCGAGGACGCGCTCACCGCCATCCTCGACACGGTGTCACACATGCTGGTGGCCGACGGCGAGGGGGCCTCCAAGGTCATCCACATCAAGGTCAGCGGCGCGGCCGATGACGAGGAGGCCGAGCTCGTGGCGCGCAGCGTGGGCCACTCGCAGCTCGTCAAGACCGCCATCTACGGCGGCGACGCCAACTGGGGCCGCATCGTCACGGCCGTGGGCTACAGCGGGGCCGACTTCAAGCCGGAAGAGGTGAGCCTGGTGCTCTGCGGCATCGAGCGCTTCAGGAACGGCCAGCCGGTCAACGAGGAAATGGAGGCCGAGCTTGCCGAAAGGCTCAAGGCCAAGGATGTGGACGTGGACATCATCCTCGGTTCGGGCCCGGGCAGCTACAGCTTCAAGGCCTCGGATCTGGGCCACGAATATGTGAGCCTCAACGCCGACTATCGCTCATAGAAAATACATGAGGGCCGCTCCCGGCACGACCGGGGGCGGCCTCCATACAGGGAAAGGGAAGAAAAGCGGGCTATGCCTCGTCGCTCAGCCGGCGGAAGGCTTTCTTGCCCGCGCCGCAGACCGGGCAGCGCCAGTCGTCGGGCAGGTCTTCAAACTTGGTTCCGGCGGGGATTTTGTGGCGGCGGTCGCCCTTGTCCGGGTCATAGATATAGCCGCAATTCACGGTCTGGCAGCGCCACATTTCGCTGGGGTCACTCATGGGGGCCTCCCGAATCAGGTTCAAGGTCAGGTGTTCTTAAAGGACGTGCCGGGGAGCCCGGCATGGCGGTCGCGCACTCGCCGCACAGGCCCTCGAGCTCGATGCGCGAGCGCAAGATAGCGAAGCCTTCGGCCGCGAGGCCGTCCAGGGCGGGCTCAAGCGCCGCCCCGCACACGTCGGCGATGCGGCCGCACCGCAGGCAGCGCACATGCAGGTGGGGCGACATGTCGCCGTCATAGCGGCGTCCGCGCGTGCCGCCGTCCAGCCGCTGGATTTCTCCGGCCTGGGCCAGCAGCTCGAGGTTGCGGTAGACCGTGCCAAGGCTGATCCTCGGGAGCGCGCGGCGCACACGGGCATGGATCTCCTCCGCGGTGGGGTGGTTCTTCGCCTTGCGCAGTTCGGCGAGGATCTCGGCGCGCTGTCGCGTCATTCGGGTTCGCGCTGCGGGCATCCGGCCTCCTCCGCACACGACTATGCGTGAGTGGTTCGCCCTCTGTCAAGGGAGGGGCGGCCACGCGCCTTGCCAAGCGGCCGGGGCCGGGGTAGGGTGTGGAGCGCCGCGGGAAAGCGCGGCCGCACTGCAAACACCAAGGGGACAGACATGAAGCGGCATTTTGTGTCGGCGCTGTGCGCCGCTTTTTTGCTCACCGGCGCGTGTGTGCTCATCGCGTCTTCGGCGGGGGCCGCGGCCGCCACTGCGGCGGACAGAGCGCTGCAGGAGGCGTGGACGGCCTACAATATCGGCAATTACCAGAAAACGCTGCGCCTTATCGAGCCTCTGGCGGGCGACGGAAACCCCAGGGCCCAGGTCATGCTCGGCCGCTGCTATGAGAACGGCCTCGGCGTCAGGCAGGACCTGGGCGTGGCCGCCCAGTGGTTCCAGCTCGCGGCGGAGCAGAATGACAGCGAGGCGCAGGTGCTGCTCGCCTATTGCTACGAAGTGGGCGCGGGCGTCCCCAAGGACCCGCAGCAGGTGATGAACCTCATGACGCGCGCGGCCGAATCCGGCAATGCCGAAGCGCAGTTCAACCTGGCGCTCAATTACAGCCAGGGCCTCTACGGCGCGCCCAAGAACGAGCAGGAGAGCTTCCGCTGGGCCAGCCTGTCGGCCCAGCAAGGCTATGCCCAGGCCGAGCGTTTCCTTGGGGCCTGCTACCAGTACGGCTTCGGCGTCACGGCCGACCAGGCGCTCGCTCAGGAATGGTACGCCAAGGCCGAGGCCCAGGGCCTCTCGCGCGAGGGCAGCATCTTCAACAAGGTGACGGACTACACCATGCCCGCCTCGGAAGCCGTGCAGCAGTAAAGGCCGCCCCGGCAAAGATGTTCAGGGCCGCTCCCTCGGGGGCGGCTTTTTCATGTACGCCGGACAGAGGAAAAGGGCGCTCTCCTACGCGGCCCCCAGCTCGCGGGCCTGCCTGAACATGGCAGCCAGGTGCGCGTTACGCCCATTGCGGCCCCTCGCATAGAGGGAATGTTCGGCGCGCTCCCTGTGCAGCCTGTCTATGTGCGCCCTTGCCTCCCGGCGCTGTTCTTCCAGTTCTTCCACATACTCCGCTTCCTGCCTGCGGCGCTCGTGGATCTGTTCCAGCACTTCGGCATCGGCGTCACTCTCCTCCCCCTTTGCGCTCTCCGCGCCGATGGGCGCATTGGCCGCGCCGGCCGGGCCAAAAAATGGTGTGGTCGCGGAGATGGAATCCTTGCCCGCTCCGCCGGATATGTTGATGCTGCCGCCATTTTGCGCGGCTGCGTGACTTTTGATGCTGATGTGGTCGTCCCCAGCATCGCCGGAGACAGAGAGGCTGGCCCCACGGTCGATGCGAATGGCCCCGGAGAGGAAATTGCCCAGGCTGATGTGGTCGTTGCCATTGCCGCCGGCAATGGAGACATGGCCGCCGCTGTCTCCGGTGATGTTGCTGCGCACTGTGAGGCTATCATCGCCATCGTCGCCATGGATGGTGACGCTGCCGCCATTGCTCACGTTCATGCTGTTTCCGCCAGGGCTCTTAGTGTTCCTGGGGAAGAACAGGTCGCCCATGCCCACGGAGAGGCTGTCATTGCCGCTGCCGCCGGAAAAATCGATGCTGCCTCCGGTATCCGCCGAGATGTCGCCCCATGCGCTCAGGTGGTC
>CAMWTD010000080.1 GCA_947177085.1 uncultured Desulfovibrio sp. | reverse complement strand
GGGGCCCGCCCCGCGGGGCGCCCCGCGGGCCCCCGCGCGCCTTGCCCCCCCCCGCCCAACCGCGGTGCCTGAGGGGGGGCGCGGTGGGCCGGGGGGGTGAGCCGCGGCCCGGCGCGGCCGGCATCAATAGGCATGGTCGCTGTCCAGCTCTTCCCGGGTGACGGGCTTGGAGAACAGGCGATACATCCAGAACTGGTAGAGCAGCACGATGGGCACCATGACAAGCGCCACCACCAGCATGATCTCCAGCGTGTTGCTGGTGGAGGCCCCGTTGAAGGCCGTCAGCGTTGCCGCGGGGTCGGTGCTCGAGATAAGCATGTTGGGATAGATGCCCATGACCCCGAAGAAGGTCACGCAAATGAGGAAGAGGCCGCTGGCGCTCCACGCGAGCCAGAGGTGGCCCTTGTTGAGAAAGCGCGGCACGAAGAGCAGCGCCAGCACGGCCAGCGCCGGCAGCACGATAAGCCAGGGCATCTTGAGGTAGTTGCCGAAAATGCTGGTGCAGAAGAAGGTCAGCACCAGGAAGACGATGAGCAGCACGGCCACGGCCACCCAGCATACGCCGGCGGCGGCCAGCGCCTTGGTCTGGAGCTCGTCGCGGCTCTTGATGGTGAGCCAGATGGCCCCGTGCATCATGAAGGCCGCGAGGAAGAAGAGGCCGCCCGCGAGCCCGTAGATATTGAGCAGCTTCAGCAGGTTGCCCCCATAGACGCCGTTTGCGTCAAAGGGGATGCCCATGAAGAGGTTGGCGAAAAACACGCCGAGCAGCAGGCACGCCGCCAGGTTGACGATGAAGTGCACCCAGTCCCACATGGCGCGCCACACGGGGCTGTCCACCTTGTTGCGGAACTCGTAGGACACGGCGCGCAGGATGAGCGCGAAAAGCAGGAGCAGGAGCGGCGCGTAGAGCGTGCTGAACATGTAGGCGTAGACCTTGGGGAAGGCCGCGAAGGTCACGCCGCCCGCCGCGATGAGCCACACCTCGTTGCCGTCCCAGAAGGGGCCCGAGGCGTTGTAGACCATGCGCCGCTCCTCCTCGGTCTTGGCGATGGCGGGCATGAGCGCCCCGAGGCCGAGGTCAAAGCCGTCCAGCACGAAATACACGGCCCAGAGCAGGGTCCAGAGGACGAACCAGATGGTTTCGAGCATGACTATGCCTCCTGGGCGTCAGGGCCCTTGATCGCGTATTTGCGGAGCAGGTAGATGTCCAGAATCCCGAGGATGGAATAGACCACGATGAAGCCCCAAAGCGAGATGCCCACGCTCGCGGCCGGCACGGGCGAGACAGCGTCCGAGGTGCGCATGAGACCGTAGACGATCCAGGGCTGGCGGCCGATTTCGGCCACGGACCAGCCGAGCATGATGGAAATATAGGGCAGCGGGACATTCCAGACGAGGCCTTTGAGCAGGCAGGGGCAGATGTCCACGCGCTTGCGCTGCCAGGTGGCGGCCAGCGCCAGCGCGATGAAGATGAGGCCCAAGGCCACCATGCTCCTGAAGCACCAGAACACTTCGGAGACCGGGGGCCAGTCCGAGGGGGGATAGTCGAGCAGGCCCTTCACCTCGGCGTCCATGTTGTCGTAGGCGATCCAGGAGAGGAGGCTCGGGATGCCGAGGATCTCCACGCTGTTCTTCTCATTGGCCGGGTCGGGCCAGACAAAGAGGTAGAAGGGCACGTTCTTCCCGGTGTGCCAGTGGGCTTCCATGGCCGCCAGCTTGACGGGCTGGTGGGCGGCCACGGCCTTGCCCTGCTGGTCGCCGCTGAAGGCCAGGATGATGGCGAGCACCAGGGTGTACGGGGCGATCATGCGGAAGGCGCGGTGGAAAAAGTCCGAATGGCTCTTGCGCAAAAGATGCCAGGCCGACACGCCGAGCACGAAGAAGCCGGCCAGCGTCCACGAGGCGAGGATGGTGTGCGCGTACTCGCCCCAGGCGTAGCTGTTGAAGACCACGTCCGCGAAGTTGGTGAGCTCCGCGCGGCCGGCCGCGTCATTGATGGTGTAGCCCACAGGATGCTGCATAAAGCCGTTGGCGAGGATGATCCAGAGGGCCGAGGTGTTGCTCGCGATGGCCACGAGCCAGATGCACACGCAGTGCGCCTTGCGGCCGAGCTTGTTCCAGCCGAAGTGCCACACGGCGATGAAGGTGGACTCGAGGAAGAAGGCCACCGTGGCCTCGATGGCGAGCAGGGAGCCGAAAATGTCGCCCACATACTCGGAATAGCGCGACCAGTTGGTTCCGAACTGGAACTCCAGGGTGATGCCGGTGACAACGCCCAGGGTGAAGTTGATGAGGAAGAGCCTGCCCCAGAATTTCACCTGCCGTTTCCAGAACTCGTCCCCGCTTATGGCGTAGCGCGTCTCCATCCAGACGAGGATGACCGACAGCCCGAGGGTGAGCGGCACGAAGATGAAATGGAAGAAAACCGTCGCCGCGAATTGCAGCCGTGAAAGCATCACGACATCCATAACGTCCTCCTGCTACGGAAGCAAAACTTGCCCTGAAATCACTAGCATGCCTCACGCCGGATGGCAATGCGCGCGGCGGCTTGACATCCGCCCGGGGCTGGCGCAAGTTTATCGTCGCTGTTTTTTTCACAAGCCAATTTCCTGCCGCACAAGGAGGCCCCCATGTGGGAAGAAAGCGTCAATATCAATGATGTGAAGGAAATCCGCGTCAAGACCACGGTTTTTCTCGGCGTGGGCGCCATCGACAAGATGGACTTCATCGCCGGCGAGCTCGCGCGCACGGGCGTGAAAAGCGTGCTCTGCGTCACGGGCGGCGGCTCCTACAAGCGCACCGGCGCGTGGGACCATGTGCAGAAGGCCTGCGCCGCCCACGACATCAAGATCACCCTCTATGACAAGGTCACGCCCAATCCCACCACCGATTCCATCGACGAGGCCGCGGCCCTCGGGCGCGAAAACAATGCCACGGCCGTCATCTGCATCGGCGGCGGCTCGCCCATCGACGCGGGCAAGAGCGCGGCCGTGCTGCTCGCCAATCCCGGCAAGACCGCGGAGGAGCTCTATACAGGCGGTTTCTCGCCGGACAAGGCCGCGCCCATCGTGGTCATCAACCTCACCCACGGCACGGGCAGCGAGGCCAACCGCTTCGCCGTGGCCACCATCACCAGGCTCAACTATAAGCCCGCCATCGCCTTTGACTGCATCTATCCCTGGTATTCCATCGACGATCCCGCGCTCATGGCGTCGCTTCCGGCCAAGCAGACGCGCTATGTGTCCATCGACGCGGTGAACCACAGCATCGAGGCGGCCACCTCCAAGGCCACCAACCCCTTCGCCATCCTGCTCGCCGGCGAGTGCATCCGCCTCGTGGCGCGCTGGCTGCCCGCCGCCGAGGAAAATCCCGGCGACCTCACGGCCCGCTACTTCCTCGCCTATGCGGCGCTGCTCGCGGGCGTGAGCTTCGACAACGGGCTTCTGCACTACACCCACGCCCTCGAGCACCCGCTGAGCGCCGTCAAGCCCGAGCTTTCGCACGGCCTCGGCCTCGCCATGATCGTGCCCGCCGTGGTGGAGCTCATCTATCCCTCCTCGGCGGCGGTGCTCGCGCAGATCCTCGAGCCCATCGTGCCCGGCCTCAAGGGCATCCCGGCCGAGGCCCATGCCGCGGCTTCCGGGGTGGAGCAGTGGCTCGAGTCCGTCAACGTGCCCGAAAAGCTGGCCGACGACGGCTTTTCCGAGGGCGACATCCCGCGCCTTGTGGAGCTGGCGCAGACCACGCCGTCCCTGGGCCTCCTGCTCTCCGTGGCGCCCGTGGAGGCCACGCCCGAGCGCATCGAGACCATCTACAAGGTCTCCATGAGCACCATGAAGTAAGCGGCCAGCGCCGCACGGCTTTTGAACGAAGCGCGCCGGACAGGTCCAAAACCTGCCCGGCGCGCTTGCATCTTGGGCGGGAAAGGGACTCAGGCCAGGCCCACGGCAAACACCGCGCCGTTGGCCGTGTCCGGGAAGACCTTGCTTCCGTAGACGAGCGCCGTGGCCGTGACGCGAAAGGCGGGCCAGGGGCCGAAATCGCAGCCGAAGGCGCGCAACAGGGCGATGGCCGTGGGCGTGACGAGCTCCCCGGCAGCCGCGTCGCCCGCGAAGGGGCGCACGGGCACGCCGGAAAGCAGGGCAAGCACGGCCGGGGCGGGCGCGGGGATGTGCCCGTGGGCGCAATGAACGCTGCCGTCGGCCAGCGGCAGGGGCCCCACCACGAAGCGCGCGGGCGCGAGGCGGTCATACAGGCCGCAGGCGAGGCAGATGTCGAGGATGCTGTCGAGCGCGCCCACTTCGTGAAAGCAGACGTCGTCCGGGCTCTTGCCATGCACCTCGGCCTCGCAGCGGCCGAGCAGTCCGAAGCACGCCTGCGCCAGCTCGCGCGCGCCCGGGGCGAGGCCCGATGCCGCGATGATATCGCGGATGTGCGCGAGGGTTCGGTGCTCGTGCGCCTCGGGAAGCGTCACTTGCGCGTGCCAGCCGCCGATGCCGCCCACCTCCTTGCGGGTGATGGCGAGGCAGCCCCCGAGCGCGGGCACGGCCGCGGCGAGCGGGGCCAAAAGCTCCGTCAGCAGGCCATTGGCCGCGTCCACAAGAGCGGCTGTCCCCACGGGCGCGCCCCCGGCGGCTTCCGTATCCGCGGCCGCGTTCATGAGCGCAAGCCCGGTGAGCAGCATGTCGCCCGAAAGGCCGGAATGGCTGCGGATGGTGAGCACGCGGCCATGCGGGGCGTGGTCGTGGGAGTGTTCATGCCCGTGAAGGGCATGGCCGTGCGGATGTTCGTGTTCGTGCGTCATGCGAGGTTCACCACCCGGGCGGCCGCGCAGGCAGCCCCGTAGCCGTTGTCGATATTGAGCACCGCCACGCCCGGCGCGCAGCTTGCCAGCATCCCGGAAAGGGCGGCCGCGCCCTCGCGCGCCACGCCATAGCCCACGGATGTGGGCACGGCGAAGACCGGGAGCGGCGTGAGGCCCCCGAGCACGCTGGCGAGCGCGCCCTCGAGGCCCGCCACGGCGATGACCGCCCGGTGCGCGTTGATGTGCGGCAGGCGCTCGGTGAGCCGCCACAGTCCCGCCACGCCGCAGTCCTCGAACAAGGTGTGCGGTATGCCGAGATAGTACAGGGTGCGCGCGGCCTCCCGGGCCACGGGCGCGTCTGCCGCCCCGGCGGAGACCACGGCCACGCTCGCGCCGCCGCGTTCCGGCAGGCGCTCGCCGATGGCCGTGCGCGAGACCGGGTCATAGTCATAGCCGCTGCGCACGTCTTCCGGGATGGCGGCGAAGATGTCCGGCGCAAGCCGCGTGAACAGGATGGCCTCGCCCGAGCCGCGCGGGAAGCGCCGCAAAAGCGCGATCAGCGCCTCCATGGGCTTGCCCTCGCAAAACACGGCCTCGGGGAGCCCGATGCGCGCGCGCCGGGCATGGTCAAAAAGGATGCCGGGGAGATTCCCGGCTTTTTGTGCATCCATATATGGCTCCGGGTGAAAAGTCCGCTTGCAGGTCTGTGGCAAGGAAAATTCCAGATTCCGTCTGGAGCGAAGCGGAAGACGGATGCGAGTGCCGGAAGAATCCTAAAAAATAAGATTTTTTGGTGCTTGCAAGGAAGATAAAAATTTTCGCAGGGAGTGTACTTAAGTACTCGACCAAGAAAATTTTTCTCTGACGCAGCAAGCACCAAAAAGGCTGTTTTTGACGGATAATTTCGGCATTACAGGGCAGCGGGCAGGCCCAGACTGCGTTTCCATCGCCACATCTGCCTGAAAGATGTACATCAGGGTTTATGGAAAGGCAAAGCGCCTATTCCAGTTCGCGGCCCACCCACACGGCGCGGCCGATGATGCGCACAAGGTCGGCCAGTTGCTCGTCCGTGGGGGCCTCGATGGGCGCATAGGCTTCATTGACGCTCGTGAGGATGATCTTGCCCGGCATGGCGTTGACCGTCTTCAGGTAGACCATGTCCTCCACGCCCACGGCGTAGATGCGGCCGGGAATGGGGTCGTTCTGCGACTGGTCGATGAGCACCACGTCGTTGTTGCGGATAAGCGGCTCCATGCTGTCGCCGGAAACGCGCAACAGCGCCATGCGCGCGGGATTGCCCTTGCGCCGCAGGAAATCCCAGCGGAAGGCGTAGTGCCTGAGCACCTCCCCCCCGGTCTCGAAGCTGCCCGTGCCGGCCGAAAGCCGGGCCTCCACCATGGGAACCATGACCAGGCGCGTTTCCGGGGTGTCCACGATGCCCCCCTCGGGGTCGCCGCGGCCGGCCAGAAGCCAGTCCAGGGTGCAGCGCAGGGTGTCGGCAAGGCGCATGGCCAGCTCCCCGCGGGGAAACTGGCCGTTTTCATATTGCTGGATGGTGGTCAGGCTCACGCCCACGGCCGTGGCCAGGTCCGGCTTGCGCAGGCCGAGCTGGGCGCGGCGCTGGCGCAGGCGCGCGGCAAAGGCCGAAGCCTGGGCGGAGGGCGTTGCGGGGTTCATAGGATATCCGTTTTTTTTTCTCAAGGCCCGGGCGGGTTTGGCGCAAACCATATGGAAAAGTTACAAATTTTTCTTTTGCAAAAAAAGGAAAAGTTTGAGAATACTCATCCACGCCGTCCCGGCAGAAGCAGACTATACCGCCAAAAGCCAAAGCGCAAGGCTTGGGGCGCACCCGGGCGCGCCGGCTTTCCTGCAACTTTTCCTTGCGGGATGGGCGGCCGTCCGGGCAAGGGAAAACAGCAAGGGGGATCCCATGCAGGAGATGTGTGAAGGGCTGCGCGCCGTGTGCGCCGTCCTGAAGGAGTTGGAATCATGTACCCGCAACGCCCCGGCCTTGCGCCTGGCCGAGCGGCATCTGCGCCTTTTGGCGCGCCTTGCCGCCCGTGAGGCGGCAGGGGAGCCGGGAGGGCGGGGAAGCGGCGGCCCGGGGCCCCTGCCCTTGCCGCTGGCCGCGCCGGTGGAGGCGAGCCATGTGGTGCAGTGAGCGGAGTACGGGCAACGGCGCGAAGCCGCTTCCGGGCGCGGGGCTGGTCCCCGCGTCGGGGCCACGGGCCGCCTATGGCGCGTCCGCCGCGCCGGGCGGTGGGCGCAAGCGGCGCTCCCCGCGGCCGCGCGCCGGCTGGGGCGCACCCGCTGGGGACGCGGCGGAGCTCACGCAATGGGAGGAACTCCTGCCGCATCTGCCCGAGGGGGCGCGCCTGCTCTGGCGGGCCCTGGGCGATATGCGCCTTTTGCGGCGCGTGCTCGCGGAATATGGCGGCCGCACCCTCCGCATCCCCGTTGCCGTGCCGCCAGAAGGCCACGCCCTGCGCCGCCGCCTGGGCCCGCGCGCCCTCACCCGCCTGTGCGCCGCCCTCGGCGGCACGGAAGTCTATGTGCCCACCTGCGGCGGCCTGCTCTCACGCCTGCGGCAGCAGGAAATCATCCGGGCCTTCAGCCGGGCCACGGCGGCCGGCATGAGCAGCGTGAGCGCCGTGGCCGCGCTGGCCGGGCGCTATTCCCTGTCCGACCGGCGCATCTGGCAGATCCTCAAGACCACGGCCGAAGCCCCCAGGGCCGCGCAGGTGCTCCGCGCACTCCCCCGGGAGGCCGGGGGCCGCGCGCGCCGGGGAGAAAAGGACGCCGCGCCGGCACGGAAACAGCCCTGAAAACACAATCCCAGAGAAATTGCCAAGCCCGCAGGAATGCGGGCTTTTTTTGCGCCCGCGCGTGCGGCCGGCCTTCCCCATGGCGGAAAAGCAGCCCCGTCCGGGGATTTGCCGCTGGTGAAAGACTTCACTCTTACGGCGCGGCCGCTTTTTGGCACTGTGCTCCCACGGGCGCCGCGACGGGCGGCAGCCCAGACTTTCACCCTCTGCACACTTATGGGAGCAACCATGCGCGACGCCTTTTCCGTGGCCCATGCTTTCACCGCCCGCTGGGAGGGCGGCCTTTCCGACCATCCGGCCGACCCGGGCGGCCTCACCAATCACGGGGTTTCCCTGCGCTGGGTGCAGGACCTCGCCCGCGAGGCCCGGGAGGAATGCCTGCGCCTCGCGCGAAGCTGCGACGGCTGCGCGCGCCCGGCCGCGGGCGACTGCGGCTGGCAGGCCCTGGATTTCGACATGGACGGCGACGTGGACGCCGACGATATCCGCGCCTGCACCAAGGCCCAGGCCGCCGCGCTCTTCCGCCGCCACTTCTGGGACAAGCTCGGCTGCGCGCGGCTGCCCCTGCCGCTTGGCGTGAGCCTTTATGACGCGGCCGTGAACATGGGCCCGGCCCGCGCCGTGCGCCAGCTCCAGCAGGCCATGAACCAGGTGGGCGAGGCCGAGCTCGACCACTGGAGCGCCATCGCCGAGGACGGCCTCATGGGCCCGCAAACGCGCGAGCTCGCTGCGGCGCTTGCCGATGTGGACCTGGCCTTCCGCGCGGCGCGGCAATCCTTGCGCAGGCGCGAAGCCTTCTATCGCGACCTGGCGGCGAGACGTCCCTCCATGAAGGCTTTTTTACAGGGCTGGCGCAATCGCGTGGCCGCCCTCGCCGACTATCTCGGCGAGCTGGAAAGGGGGGCCTTCTGATGTGGGCGATGCTCGGCAAGGCGCTCTCCGCAGTGGTTGGGGGCGCGCTGGGCGGCCTGTTCGGCCGCAAGGGAGCCAAGGGGGCCGAGGCCGGGGGCGGCCTCGCCGGGGAGCTGGCCCGGGCCTCGGAGCGCGTGCTCACGGGCCGCGCCAGCCAG
>CAMWTD010000079.1 GCA_947177085.1 uncultured Desulfovibrio sp. | reverse complement strand
GAGCTGGACGCATGGGAGCGAACCCGGCTCCAGAGATATCATGACTAAGGGAAAATTTCTGTCCGCGAACAAGTCCAGCATTGAGGGCGTTGCGGGTGGCATTACGACGACGACTGGGGGGAGGGGAAGTCTCGAAATGACCTTCAGCGGTGAGATAAACAAGAAGCCCTGAACCCCCTCCCGGCGTCCGCGCCGGGCTCCCATTTTCCTCGGCGCCAGTTTCTGGCATAACTCTCAATATATTGCCGCAGGGCCTGAAAAACGCTAAAATTCCGCCGTCGTTCCCCGATGTCCCCTAGCCGGGAGTCCATCATGCTGAGAGCCTGTTCCCTGTTCCTCTGCCTATGTTTCGCGCTGGCGACGCCCGCCACGGCCTTCGCCGACGCCACCGCGCGCGTGCTCTCGGTCACGCCGGGCGTGCGCTACAGCCTCGGCAATACCGGCGAGGCGCTCGCCGTGAAAATGGACGTGCCCGTCAAGGCCGTGGTCGTGAGCGACGCCACGGGCAAGGCGCAACTCATCTTCCCGGACGACTCCACCCTGAGCATCGCGCCGGATACGCAGATCAGCCTCGCGGAATATGTGGACGCCGAGCGGGAGGAGAACATCGTGCTCGACCTCGTATCGGGCATGGCGCGCATCATCACGGGGGAGAGCAACCGCAAGAACCCGCAGGCCTTTACCGTCAACACGCCGCAGGCCAGCATCGGCATCCGCGGCACTCTCGTGACCATCCAGGCCGGGGGAGACGTGACCCGCGTCTATCTTTCCGAGACTTCGGGCCTGGGCGTCTCGGTGCGCAATCTCGGGACCGGGCAGGTCATGGAACTGCGCAAGCCGGGCACCATCATCAACGTGGGCGCCAACTTCATGGAGGAGCGCAAGGCCCAGAAGGAGGAGGCCGCCAGTTTCAGCGCGGCCCTGCGCGGCAAGTCCCGCGCGGAGATTGAGCGCGCCACGGCCCGGGCATACACTGAGCGCCTAAAAAATGCGCCTATAGCCTTGGCAACTGAAGGCATGTTGCCGAGGGCCGGACTGGCAGATCCAATTCAGACGGCTGCCTTGAATCGTGCTGATGCGCTGGCACAGGCAATCCTCGTGGAGAATCATCTATCAGCCGTTACTATTTCCTTAGAACCGGACATTTCTATTCCAACTGAAATAGTACCTATTACTCCAGCACCCATACTTCCAGAACAGCCAGTAGATAATATTTTTAAAGATGGTTTTGATTCACTTCTCCCGATCTATTTTAATACGTCGGTTAATAAATTAAATCCAATTTTTGATTATTATGTTAATGGAGAAAAGGATAATACAGATATTGGCGATATAATAATATCATTTACTAGTAAAGATACTCAAATTAAGGATGATAGTTATTTAGGCAAGGCAGTTATGAACTTGCCACACTATTTTTGGAATACAACGAAACATGTGTATACACACGGGCCAATATACATATCAGCTGCGACATATACAGTAAAATTAAACGGTGAATTTAAGGTATCTGGAAATGGGTGCTTCGTTAAAGGGGAATTTATTTCTCCAACATTGATTCGAATACAAAGTGCTGAATTTAATGGACATCATGTTGGGCCTAACAATTCTATCTATTTCCTAAAATCAATATTAACTTCTCACATAGAAATTCATAAGAGTAAATAATATGAAAGTTAATGATTTATAATTCTAGACTAGTACAGAGCCACAAAAGAGGCTAAAGCTAGATAGGGGCGTCATTTCTCTTTTAATTTTTGTAACTTTCTGCTATTCTTCTTAAAAAGGGGAGAATATGAAAGCTGCACATCCCCGTCACGACATATCTGATAGGATTTGGGAACTTTTGGAGCCGCATCCGGCAGATCGGGAAGGGATCCGAGGAGTTACTGCCCGCGATAATCGAAATTTCCTCAATGCAGTTTTTTGGATTATCAGGACAGATGCTCCGTGGCGAGATTTATCTCCTGACTATGGGGACTGGAAAAATACCCATCGCCTTCTTGTAGGTGGAGAGATAGTGGGGTATGGGAAAGATTACTCGAAAACCTTATATCGAACCAGATTTCGAATGGCTCATGATTGATGCAAGTCATGTCAAGGTACATCCGCACGCTTCTGGAGCACACGGTGGTGATCAGGATATGGGACGCACAAAAGGGGGTTCAACTCCAAAATACACTTGGCCGTGGATGCGCATGGTATGCCGGTCAGAATGTTTATTACAGCAGGTTCCGTAGCTGATTGCTCGCAGGCCTACAGACTTATCGACGGCATAGATGCCGAATATCTTTTAGCCGATAAGGGCTATGATAGCGATGCCTTAGTTGATGCCATCCACCAGGCCGGAGTAAATCCCGTCATTTCACCTCGTAAAAGTCGCAGATATTTGTGTCCTTATGATAAATATCTTTATCGACGTCGGCATCTTGTTGAAAATGCTTTTTTAGAACTGAAACGCTGGCGAGGTATCGCCACTCAATACGCAAAAAACGCGGCTTCCTTTCTGGCTGCTGTCCATATAAGGGCATAGCCATATGGGCTAAAACCAAATAACGACACTATCTAGTTCTAACCATTTTTAAAAATATATCTCTACAAATTAAAAATGTTGTCATGTCTGGTAAATAGGTTTACACTTTTCGTGCAGTATTTCCTTTCCAAAAATTTAGCCGCCACCTGCCATGCTGAAACGACTCGCGTTTTCATTGCTGCTTGTCTTTCTAGCCCTGCCTGTCTTTGCCGCGCCGCTGGAGATGCCCGGCGCGCGCCTGGCGGTGGCCGAATACATGGAGCAGGCGAAGCTGCTGCTCAGGGACGGCAAGGGCGAGGAAGCCTGGAAGATGCTCTCGCGCCTCTTGCGCGAGGAGCCGGACAATCCGCAGCTCAACGTGCTGCTCACCGAGGCGGCCTTCGCCACGGGGCGTGACAACCAGGCCATCGCCGCCATGGAGCGCGTGGTGGCCGCCTATCCCGACAATGCCCAGCTGCGCCAGGCGCTCGCCAAGGCCTATGCCCGCGCCGGCGACGAGGCGGGCTACGCCTCGGAAATGCAGGAGGCCCTGCGGCTCGACCCGGGCATCATGGACGAGGACCAGCAATATGACCTCGCCAAGGTGGCGGAGCGCCAGGCGCAGCGTTATGACCGCTTTCTCGCGGCCGGACGGCTGGCCCTCGGCGTGCTGTGGGACAGCAATCCCACGGGCGGCCTCGACAACCTCGACCTCGACATCGGGCCCTTCACCTTCCGCCTCAGCGACGACGCGGGCAAAAAGCCCTCCTTCGGCGAATACGCCAACGGCTCCCTCAACTGGAGCTGGCGCCTCGGCGAGGACAGCCCTTGGTATGTGGGCGGCGACCTCGGCTTCTACGGCAAAATCTACAACCGCGACCTGCCCTCCAACCAGCATTTCACCTGGGGGCGCGCGTCCCTCGGCCTCCGGCATGTGGGCGCGAAACACCTTTTCGACATCCGCGGCAAGATCGAGAACGCGGGCTACGAGCCCTTTGAGAGCATGACGGCCAAGGGCGGCGAGGCGTCCTTCGTGTATGCGCTCTTGCCCAGTTTCCAGCTCATCGCGCGCGGGGGCCTGGAAAACCGCCTCTACATGGAGCATGACGAGAAGGACGGCACCTACTGGAACGCCGGCCTCTACGGGCGCCTGCTCATCAATCAGGGGCGGCATTCCCTTTTGGGTGGCGTGCGCTACATCGGCTCCTCCACCGGCACGGACAGATGGTCCTATGAGGGCGCGGAGGCCACACTGCGCCTGGACATGAGCTTTTTCCACAAGCTGGATGTGTCCCCCTTCCTGGGATGGCGCCAGACCAACTACCGCGACGCCAGCGCCACACTCACCAAGATCTTCGGGGAGGAGGACCGCACGGATTACATGTACATGGCGGGCATCGGCTTCACCTGGCACTGGACGGAACACCTGGCCACCGAGGTGGGCTGGCAGTATGTGAAGAACAACTCCACGAGCCCCTTTTACCGCTATGACCAGCACCAGATAAATACCGGCCTGGTGTTCTCCTTTTGAAGCCATTTTCGCAAAAGTTCCGCGCCCTCGCCTTCGCCCTCGGGGCGGCGTGCTGCGTCATCGCCCTGCTGGTGTGGCTCAACCGCGAACACGCAGGGGCCCTGGTCTTCCTCGACAACGAGGTCCATGACTTCATGATGCGGCGGCTCGAGCCGACGCCCCCGTCGCCTGCCGTCGCCATCGTGGACATTGACGAGCGGAGTCTGGCTGCGCTTGGCCAGTGGCCCTGGCCGCGCAGCCTGCTCGCCGACCTCGTGGAAAAAATCTTCGCGGACGGCGCGGCCGCGGTGGGGCTGGACATCCTGCTCTCCGAACCGGACAGGACCTCCCCGGCGCGCTTCGCCGAGGAGCTTGCAAGGCGCACCGGCCGGGGGCCGGACCTTTCGGCCTATGCCCCCGAGGCCGTGGACCACGACCTGCGTTTCAGGGAGGCCATCAGGGGGAAGCCCGTGGCGCTGGGGGCCTTTGGCTACTACGGGGGCAAGGAGGCTTTGCCCGAGCCGCTGCCGCCCGGGGCCATGTATGCGGAAAAAAAGCCCAAGGGCGTGGCGCAGCTCCCCGATGTGCATGAGGGCCTGACCCCGCTTTCCTCCCTGGCGGCGCCGCTGCCCTTCTTCGGGGCAACGGTGGGCCTTTTCAATACCCATGTGGACAGTGACGGCACCGCAAGGGCCGTGCCCGTGCTCGTGAAAGCCGGGGAAAAGGTGCTCACCTCGCTTTCGCTCGCCACGCTGCAGAAGGCGGTCGGGAAGCCGCTCGTCCTGATGCGCTCGTCCCATGACCATGTGGTGCTCAGGCTCGGTCCGTACAGCTTTCCCATCCAGGCGGACGGGAGCTACCGGCCTGTCTTCCGGGGCCCGGGCCACACCTTTCCCTATTATTCCGCCGAGGCCGTGCTCTCCGGCGCCGTGCCCGCGGAGGCGCTCAAGGGGCGCATCGTGTTTGTGGGCTCCACCGCCGCAGGCCTGCGCGACTTTCGCAAGACGCCCTTTGACGAGGTGATGCCCGGCGTGGAGATTCACGCGACGGTGGTGGACAACGTGCTGGCGGGCACGGGTATGCGGATATCGGCCGGGGCCGACCGCATCATCCTCTGCGCCGTGGCGCTGGGGGCGCTCGCCTGCGCCGTGCTGTTCACCCTTGCGACGCCGCCCGTCTATTGCCTCGGGGGCATGGTGCTCCTTGCCCTGTGGTGGGGCGGAGCCTGGCTGCTTTTCAGGCAGGGCATCCTCCTTTCGCCGGTGCTGCCCACCTTCGCCGTGCTGCTCATGGCCATGCTCTGCCTGCCTGTGCGCCAGTTCGTACGCGACCGGCAGGCGGCGCTGCTGAAAAGGGCCTTCAACCGCTATGTGGCGCCGGAGGTTGTGGCGCGCATCGTGGAGCAGGGCGGCCGCCCCCTGGCCGGGGCGCAAAAGGAAATCACGGTCCTGTTCACCGATGTGCGCAACTTTACCGCCATTTCCGAAAGCCTCCCGCCGGACAAGCTGGTGGAGCTGCTCAACGCCTATTTCACGCCCATGACGGCCTGCGTGACAAGCCGCGAGGGCACGCTGGACAAGTTTATCGGCGACGCCCTCATGGCTTTCTGGAACGCGCCCGTGGAGGTGGAAAATCACCAGCGCAAGGCCGTGGAGACCGCACTCGAGATGCAGGCGACCCTGGCGCGGCTGCGGCCGCAGTTTCGGGAGAGGTTCGGCGTGGAACTCCGCATCGGCTGCGGCATCAACTGCGGCCCGGCCCACGTGGGGAACATGGGCTCCAACGACCTCCTCGATTATACCTGCATCGGCGATAACGTGAACCTCGCCTCGCGCCTGGAGGGGCTGTGCCGCGTCTATGGCTGCGACATCATCGTCAGCGGCGCGGTGGCCGCAGCCTGCGGGCCCGGTATCTTTTTTCGGCTGCTGGACCGCGTGCGCGTCAAGGGCAAGCAACAGGCGGTCGAAATCCTCGTGCCCGTCCCGGGCGCGGTGGACACGGCCCGGGAAGAATGCTGGAGCGAAGCGCTGGGGCGCTATTTCGCCGGCGACTTCGCAGAGGCGGAAGGGCTTTTCGTCAAGCTCGCGGAATACGCGGACATGCGGGGGGCGGCCTTGCTTTTCGCGGACCGCGCCCGCAGGCTGGCGCTCGCGCCGCCCCCGCGCTGGGACGGCACCTGGGTTTACTCCGGCAAGTAGCCCGCATGGCGCACGTCCTCCGCGGGCCGGATGCGGCGACGGCCGGCCGGGGGGCTGGATAAGCGCGGTGCTTTCCTGTAAAACGGGGATATAAACGCTCCAATGCGGGACGACAGGCAACGGCCATTCGGTTTCAGCCGCTTCCTGGCCTCTTCGGGGCAAGGGCAGTACCATGGAAATAAAAGTCTGGGGTTCGCGCGGGTCGATGCCGATTTCCGGCCCGGAATTCGTATGCCACGGGGGGGAGACCACCTGTCTCGAGGTGCGCCTCAATTCCGGGGAGTCCTTTCTGCTCGATGCCGGCACCGGCATCAGCGCCTATGACAGGGCCACCGCCGGCAGGAGCAAAAATCCCGTCCTTTGCCTCACCCATCCGCATCTTGACCATGTGCAGGGGCTGCCCTTCTTTTCCGGCACCTACAATGCGAAAACCCCGCTCCAGATTTACGGCCCGGAATTTCCTGACGGCCCCAGCCTTGAAAACAGCCTGAGCCGCCTCTTTGACGGCGTGCTCATGCCCGTGAAATGGGAAAGCCTGCCCAGGCATGAGCTCCATCCCGTAAAACCCGGCGAGAAGCTGGAGCTTTTCGGCGCCCGCCTCGAAACCTGCCCCACCCTCCATCCCGGCGGCTGCATGGCCTGGAAAATTAGCGCCGACGGCTGGACCTTCGCCTTCACGGGCGACCACGAAATCCCCCTGGACGACAGCGCGCCGCAAAAAAACGAGGCCAACGAACGCCTGATGCGGTTTCTCTCCGGCTGCGACATCGTCCTCGCCGACAGCCATTTTTCCGATGCCGACCACGCAAGCCACGCTGGCTGGGGCCACAGCAGCTACAACCAGTGGCAGAAAGCCCTGGCCGGGCGCGGAGTGGGGATGCTCCTCTATACCCACTTCAATCCGGCCTACACGGACCAGACCATCGAGGGGCTTGCCGCGGAGGGGAATGAGGGGGAAGTACCCTCCGCCGCAGTATTTGACCAGTGCCTGATCCGCAGGGACGGCATTGTGGAAAAAGCCGCCGAAACCGAATGCGCCGCCTGCAATTTCAGCCAGAAGGTGGCGTCCTTCTCGGATACCCACGCCATCCTGGACGCCCTGCTCACCGCGACCCGCAAGCTGGGCAACGCGGATGCCGGCACCGTCTATCTGGTCGATGACGGCGAACTGCGCTTCGCCGCCGCGCAGAACGACACGCTTTTTCCGGCCTCGGCGGCCAACAAGTTCGCCTATGTCAACTCACGCCTGCCCATCGACCGCAAGTCCATTGCCGGCTATGTGGCGGAGACGGGCAAGGCCCTGAATATCGGCGATGTCTACAAGCTGCCGCCGGAGAGCGAATACTCGTTCAACCCGGCCCTGGACAAGGCCACGGGATACCGCACGAGCTCCGTGCTGGCGCTGCCGCTCGCCAACGGCGAGGGGAAGATCATCGGGGTTCTCCAGCTGATCAACTCCCGCGGCAAAACGGGGTCCGTCCCCTTCAGCCGCCAGATGACCCAGGCCATCGGGCATCTATGCTCCATGTCAACCATACCGCTGGAGCGCTCCTTCCTCATCGTGGACATGATCCTGCGTATGCTCCGCACCAGCGCACTGCGTGACCCGGCGGAGACCGCGGGCCATGTGCGCCGCGTGGGCAGCATGGCCGCGGAACTGTACCACCGCTGGGCGGAAAAAGCCGGCGTGGACCCGGAAGAGTTGCTCGCCACCAAGGGCCAGCTGCGCCTGGCGGCCATGCTGCATGACGTGGGCAAGGTAGGCATCCCGGATGCCGTGCTCAAGAAGCCGGGCAAGCTGGACGCGGAAGAGCGCGCCATCATGGAGCAGCACGCATTTCTGGGCGCCGGCCTGTTCGCCCACAGCATCCATGAAATTGACAAAATGGCGCGCGATATCGCCCTGCATCACCACGCCCGCTGGGATGGCCGGGGTTATACCGGGAGCGAGGGCATTGCATCGCCCAAGGGAAGCGCCATACCGCTCTGCGCGAGGATCACGGCCATCGCGGATGTGTATGATGCGCTGGTCTCGAACCGCAGCTACAAAAAAGGCTGGGATGTGGAAAAGGCGGTCGCTGTCCTGAAGGAAGAAGCCGGCAGTCATTTCGACCCCGAACTGGTGGAATATTTTTTGGAAATCGGTGATCTTGTGCAGTCCATTTCCACGCGCTACGCGGACACGCCGGAAAATGAAGGCGTGGCTGGGTAGCAAAGGGGCTTGGAGGCAGGCCATTGGCTATCCAAGCACCCAAAGTCACAAGGGCTGTGTTTGGAAAACGCACTAACATGGGGTGTCCCCCCACGCGAAACTTCTTTTATGGGGCGAAAGAGCAGCGGAGGACGCTAATGGCAGCGGTTACACGCGATATGGGATGCCCCCTACATGGCAAGATTTACTGCCGATTGAAAAGTCATACGTAGCTCACATGAATTTTCTATTTCATTCTCCATGTTTGTCTACTTGCTACATCCTGAATTTGTGCTTGTTTCTTGTGGTTTGAGTAATACTCTATTATTTCTGCCTCTTTATTAAATTTCTCCACATCCGGCTTTCCAATATGGTCATCCAGAATAATTTTGTCTCCCTGCGCTCCAAAAGCGTAGTCTAGTGTCCGTTGGATATAGCC
>CAMWTD010000078.1 GCA_947177085.1 uncultured Desulfovibrio sp. | reverse complement strand
GCCCGCGGCCGCGAGCCCGTCCAGCAGGGCCTCGCCATCGGGCGTGAGGGGCCAGTGCGCGCGGTTCCAGTAAAGCACCATGGGCACGTTGGCGGCCATGGCCTCGAGAAGGGAGGTGCCGTGATGGTCAAGCACGAGCAGCCGGCAGCCGAGCAGATGCGGCAGAAGCGGCCCGGTGCAGAGCTTGAGGCGCGGCATGCGCGGCAACAGCCACGCCGCGTCCTCGAGGCAGCCGGGCAGGGGAAAATACGGCCGGTAGAGCGTGCGCGCCTGAAGCTCGCGCCCCAGCGCCTCGAAAAACCATTCCTTGTCCTCGCGGTATTCCACCAGTTGCAGGGGCGTGGGGTGGGAGTCGAGCCGGTAGGCGAAGGCCGCCATTTCCGTGCCCACAAAGAGCAGGTTCTCCCCGTCCGCGCCGCGCCAGGCATCTTCAAGCCGCGCGAGCTGCGGCGAAGGCAGCGGCACGAAGTTGCCCCGCGCCTCGCCGTGGCGCGTCCAGCCCCAGGTGAAGAACACATCCTGGCTGTACTCCACAAAGGCCGTCTCGCAGGCCACGGCCTCCATGCCGTAGTTGCCCCCGTGCTGGGCGAAGGCGAGGCGGTGGCCGCGTCCGCGCCAGCGGGCAAGGCGCTCCCGGTAGGCCGCGTCCTCATAGGCGAGGATGGTGGCCACGCGCAGCCGGGGGCGTGATGTGCGGGAGAGCGAGCGCGGATGCCCGAGGGCGCGCAGGCTCTCGGGACAGGCCGCCTGAAAGAGAGGCAGCGGGTCCAGCGGGAGCGGCGGGATGCGGGGCGTCTCAGTGTGGGCCCCCGCGCCGAAGGCCGCCGCAAGGTCGAGACTGTGGTCGGGCCCGTGGCAGGGATGCAGCAGGGCCAGCGAAAAGCGGAGCGCCTGGGCGAGCGTCATCCCCTTGAGGCGCGGGAAAGGCAGCCCCAGAAGGAGCGAGCGCGCCGTGCGCCTGAGCCAGCGCCGCAGCGGCGGCGCACCGTCCTGGGCCGGGGATGCCCCGGCATCGGCGGCCTTTGCCTTACGTGCGTCGTCCGCTTCCGGCGCGGGAGAGCGGCGCTGCCACGCGCCGGGCCAGTCCGCCTCCAGAAGGCGCGAGAAGAGCCAGTGGTTGAAATCCGTGCCGAGCGCGCCGCGCAGTGTGAAGTCGTGCTCGTCCTGAAAATGGAAGGCCAGGTCCGCGGGGAGCAACTCCACCTGAAGCGGCAGTTCGCCCCAGGCCGCGATCATGGCCCGGGCGCGCAGATGGCGCTCGATGACCTGCCGCGCCACGTCCACGGCCCAGGGGGCGAGGAGGGTCTGCCAGTAGGCGGCGGGCAGCTCCCCGGCATGGGGCGAGAGCCACGCGGCCAGGCGCGGGATGGCCTCCGCCGCCAGCGCCTGCGCGGCCCGCGCGGCCTCCCGGGCGACCTCGTGGTCCGCCAGCGGCTCGGGCGCGAAGGTGAAGGCCGTTTCCCAGTCCGGGAAGAATTCCTCGCGCCCCGCAAAGCAGGAAGGGCCCACGGCCAGCACGCGCTCCGGGTCGGCCCCGCGCGGCATGGCCCCGAGGACGAGCTCCCGAATGGTGGACCGCCCACTCTCGCGGTGCGCCGGGGGCGTCGTCAGGGCCGTTTCAGATCCGTCCACTGGAGCACCGTGTCTTCAGGGAGGTCGCGCCGCGCGGCCATCCCCACAACCTCGTCATAGCAGCGCGGGGAAATGCCGTGCGCCGGCCGCTTCCAGGTGAGGTCCGCCGGCGTGAGGGGGTGGCCGGCCTTTACGGGCCGGGCTGTCACCAGCGAGCGGCGGGCATGCCTGCGCGCGGGCTCCTCCTGCGCGAGCGCCCGCACCGAGATCTCGCCCACGCTGGCGAGGGTGGCGCGCATCCGCCGGAAGAAGAGCTTGAGGTCGTCCTTGTCCATGGCGTGGTAATGGTCGTTGCCGGGCAGGGTCTTGTCGTGGCTGAAATGCTTTTCCAGCACGCGCGCGCCGAGCAGGGTGGCGATTTCCAGCGTGTGCATGTCCTTCGGGAGCGTGTGGTCCGAATAGCCGATGGCGTGGGCCGGGAAGATGCGCCGAAGCGCCGGGATCATGCCCAAGGCCGCGTTTTCGTCCGCCGTGGGATAATTGAGCACACAGTGGAGCAGGGCGAGCTTGTTGCCTTTCGCCTCGATCCACTCCACTGCCTCGGCGATTTCGTGCAGGTGGGCCGCGCCCGTGGAGAGCAGGATGGGCTTGTTATAGCCGCAAAGGATCTCGATAAAGGGCTTGTTGGTGATGTCGGACGAGGAAATCTTGAACACGTCCATGAGGTCGTTCAAAAAACGCGCGGACTCCACGTCAAAGGGCGTGGAGAGGAAGGCGATGCCCGCCTCGTCGCAGTGCTTCTTCAGGGCCTCGAACTCGTTTTTCCAGAAGGAGTCATGGCGCTTGAAAAGCTCGTACTGGCTTTGCGTGGGCTCCTTGCTCGTGTCCCAGTAGGCGGGCGAATCCTTGGAGGCCAGCGTCTCCGCCTTGTAGGTCTGGAACTTGATGGCGTTGGCCCCGCCCTCGGCGGCCTCGTCGATGAGTCGCCTGGCGATGTCCATCCTGCCCTCGTGGTTCACGCCGGCCTCGGCGATGACATAGGGCATGGGGATGCGCGTCTCGGGCGCGGGCACGGCGAAGAGTTCTTGCAGGGTCATGGTGTCTGCTCCTTAATCACGCGGGCGCAAGCCCAGGCGCTTCGCCACGGCCTCGGCCCCCAGGCGGGCGAAGCTGGCCACGTCGCGGCCCTCGCGCTCCTCGGGCGCAAGCAAAAGCTCGGGCCTGTTGGCGAGCGCCGGGTCGGGCGTGACGCCGTATTCCGGCGGAAAGCCGTTGTTGAAATACATGTCCTGAAAGCCCGCGAACTTGAGGCTGTGCGCCGTGGAGTCGAGCACGGCCCGCTCGTCCCCGCCCACAAGGCCCGCGGCCAGGGCGACGCGCAGCCCCGCGAGGCATTCGCCGCCCTGGGTGCAGGCGATGTGCCCGTGGCGGTTGGCCTCGATCATGGCGTCCATGATTTCCTGCTCGGTGACGCGCACCACCTGGAAGGCGCGATCCGCGCCCGCGCCGAAGGCGTCCGCATAGCGCTCGGCCAGCGCGCGCACACGCGGGAAGGAGACGGGATTGCCGATCATGGCGGCCTGCGCCACGCTGGGCTGGACGTCCACCGGCTTCCAGACGCGCCCGGCCGGCGGCGCGGCGTAATAGCGCCACACCGGGTCGGCGTGCTCGGACTGGACGCCGAAGATGCGGGGCAGGCTCGTGATGATATTGAGCTCGCGAAGCTTGAGCATCCCGGACATGATGGCCGTGATGTTGCCCGCATTGCCCACGGGCACGAAAAGGCAGAGGCCGGACACATCCCAGCCGTGCCATTGCGCCACCTCGCAGGCATAGCTCTCCTGCCCGAGGATGCGCCAACTGTTCTTGGAATTGAGCAGGGCCACGCGGTAGTGCTCCGCGAGGATCTCCACCACCTTCATGCAGTCGTCGAACACGCCGGGCAGCTCCAGCACGACGGCGCCGCTGCCGAGCGGCTGCGAGAGCTGCTGCGGGGTGACGCGCCCGTGCGGCAACAGCACCACCGAGGTGAGCGGTGGCCCCACATAGGCGGCGTAGAGCGCGGCCGCGGCCGAGGTGTCGCCCGTGGAGGCGCAGACCGTGAGCACCTCGTCCCAGTCATGGCGGCGGCAAAGCCACTTGAGATAGCTGAAGGCGCAGGCCATGCCCCTGTCCTTGAAGGAGGCGCTGGGGTTCTGCCCGTCGTTCTTGAAGGCGAAGCGGCAGCCCACTTCTTCCTGGAAGCGCGGGGCCGCGTCCACGAGCGGCGTCTGCCCTTCGCCGAGATAGACGATGTCCTCCTCGTCGAGCACCGGGGCGAGTAGCTCATAAAAGCGGAAAATGCCGCGCAGGGCCGTCACGCGCGTGGCGGCGCGGGCGTCGAAGAGCGCGCGCCATTCCGCGCCCGGGCGTTTTTTCAGCTCGTCGAAATCGAGGTCCCGCAAAAGAAAGACGCCGCCGCAGCGCGGGCAGGTATAGAGCAGGTCGTCCGCCGGGTAGCGGGCCCCGCAGTCAAGGCAGACATATTCCAGGCGTCCGCGCCAGGTGGGGAAAGTGTCGGTCATGGGGAGGCTCCTTCACGCGCGGGTGGCGCGGCAGGGCAGTTGTAGCCTTCCGCCGGGCCTTTGTCGAGCGCGGGAAGGGCCCGCCTCAGCGCCCGGCCTTGCCCTTGAGCCAGGGCTTTTCCGTGCCCGCCCGCAAGCGGCCGATATTCTCCCGGTGCTTCACGAAGACGATGACGCAGAGGCAGAGGGCGAGCGGCAGCCACTGCCACGCGCCCGCGAAGGCGAGAAACACCGGGAGCGACGCGAGCAGGCTCAGCGATCCCAGGGACACAAAGCCGCTGCGCCAGATGACGAGCATGCACAACGCGCAGGAGCCAAGCAGGGGCCAGAAGGCCAGCGGCAAAAAGACGCCGATGCTCGTGGCGACGGCCTTGCCCCCCTTGAGGCGCATGAAGCAGGAAAACACATGCCCGAGCACGGCCGCCACGGCCACGAGGCTCACGAAGAGCGGCGAGGGGCTGATGAAACGCAGCGCGACCCATACCGGCACGGCCCCCTTGAGCACATCGCAGGCGAGCGTGGCGACGCCATAGCCGAAGCCGCAGAGGCGCGACACATTGGTGGCCCCGGTGCTCCGGCTGCCGTCCTTGCGCGGGTCGACGCCGCAGAAGGTTTTGGCGATGACAACGCCCCAGGGCACGGAGCCGAGCACATAGGCGAACAGTATCCAGGCGGCTTTGACGAGCATGGCGTCCTCCTTCAGGGGGGCGGGGTGTCTCAGGGCAGCGGCGGGTCCTCGTCCGCCGGGGCCACTTCAAGGATCTGGATCTCGTTGTAGAGCGGCTGCACCTTGCCGAGGCGCACCTGTACGCGCATCCCCGGAGTGGCGCGCTCGTCGAAGAGCTTGCGCCTGGCGCGCACGAAAAGGCCCTGCTCCGGCAGGCTCACCGTGGCGAAGGCCTCGTTTTCCTCCGTGATGACCCCGGGCCACCACGCCTTGTCGCCCTGCTGGCGGAAATAGAGCAATTTCCAGTAGCGCGGGCGGAAGCGCTGCACCTGGCCGGCGGCGTCCAGCGCGGGCGAAATCTGCTCCAGCAGGGCGGAAAGGGCCGCCGCGTCCCAGCGGGGCGTGCCCGTGGCGAGCATGTGCAGGGCCTGGGCCTCGTTGACAAGATCCGGGTAGCGCCTGAGCGGCGACGTCACGGGCGCGTAGCGCGGCAGCGCGAGCGCCGCGTGCGGCCGGGGCGCGACCTCCAGCGAGGAGGGGATGAGCGCCCTAAGGATGCGGGCCATGTCTTCGGGCCTTGTCCACACGCCCGCGTATTCGCGCGGCACGGCCACGTCCTGCGTGCGGTGCAAAAGCGGCACGTGGTTGGCCGCGCCCCATTCGGCGAGGGCCGCGCTCGCGAGGATCATGAGCTCGGCCACGAGCATCTGGGCGTCCGGCGTCGGCTCTCCGCAAAAAAGGCGCACCGTCGTGTCGCGCCCTTCGCCCTCGAGGGCGAGCTGGGGCTCCGGACGGTCCATGACAATGGCCCCGGCGGCGATGCGCGCGGCCTGGCGGGCGCGGGCGAGCGCGAGGCCCATGCGCAGTTGCGCGGCATGGGGGGCCGCCGGGTTGCCGGGCGTCGCGCGCCCGTCCAGCACGGCCTGCGCGTCGGGATAGGCGAGATTGGCCGCAAGGCGCGCCCGGGCCGCGAAGAACCGGCACTCGCCGATCCTGCCCGCGCTGTCCACGGCCGCGCGCACGCAGAAGGCCGGGCGTTCTTCTCCGGCCCTGAGCGACCAGGCGTCCGTGCCCAGTTGCTCGGGCAGCATGTGGCAGTCGCCCTCGGGGAGGTAGATGCTGGTCGCGCGGTGGAGCACCGCCCTGTCCAGCGGCGAGCCGAAGGGCCAAGAGGCGGCGGGGCAGGCGAGTGCCACGGTCACGTCCCAGCCGCCGTCCGGCTTTTCCTCCACATAAAAGGCGTCGTCCACATCGCGCGTGGCGGCGCTGTCGATGCTGATGAAGGGAAGTTCGCAGCCCGGAAGCGCGGGGCCGCCCCCCGCGGCCAGCCCCGCCACCTCGGAGGCAAAGGGACGCCACCAGGCGTCGCCCGCGTCATAGCCCGCGCGGTCGAGCCAGAAATCGTGATGCGGCGGAAGCTCCCCCCAGGCCATGAGCAACTGGAGCGGCAAGTGCGGCACGTCGGGGAGGCCCTTCGCGAGCAGACGCCAGAGGGCGTCGTCCTCCTGGGTCTCGGGGTCGATCATGCGCGCGCGCAAGAGGGCCTTGAGCCGCTCCGCCACTTCGGGGGCGGGCCAGGGCACGCCCTCGGCGGCGAAAGCGCTGTCGCCGGGGGGGGGCAGCTCCCTGCGGCCGCTCGCCGCCTCCCACAGCAGGCGCAAAAAGGCCGCGCCGCCGGCCACCAGGGCCTCGCGCTCCTCCCGGGCCTTCTGCTCGGCAAGACGCCGCTCCACCGTCTCCGCGTCATAGACCAGGAAGTCCGGCGGCTGGAAACGGAAATGGCTCTTGCAGGCGAGGAGCGCGCGACCGTAGGCCGCCACCTCGTCCGGGCCCGGGGCCGTCTCCATGAGCTCCGCGAACCACAAGGCCGGAGCCGCCTCCACCTCGCCCTGCGCAAGCTCCCAGAGCTCGCCCACGGGCACGGCCGCGGCCGCCGTCTCGCGCCGGGCCTTGTGGACCTCGAGCAGGCGCGCCATCTCGTCCTTGCCCGGGGCTCCCTCGTGCAGCGGCCCGAGCCACGGCAAGAGCCGCCCTGAAGCGAGCCTGGTCTCGCGCCGGTTGGGCAGGAAGAGGCGCAGCTTGCCGCCAGCCTCCTCCATGACCATGGCTATCTGGACGGCATTGCCCTCCAGGTATTCCACTATGCAGCCCGGCGCGGGGTAGCGCACGCTTTCCAGCATGACGGGCCCTTGCGTTCAGCTTTCCTTATAGCGGCCGCCCGTGGCGGCCGAGCTCACGAGCCTGGCGTAGCGGCGCAACACCGGGTAGGGGCTCTTTTTCTCCGGATGGGTGAGCTTTTCGCGGCGGCGCGCGAGCTCCGCCTCGTCCACCAGGAGCTCGAGCTTGCGGCCCGGGATGTCGATGCTGATGACATCGCCCTCGCGCACCAGCGCGATGGGGCCGCCGTCCGCCGCTTCGGGCGAGATGTGGCCGATGGCCGCGCCGTTGGTTCCGCCGGAAAAGCGGCCGTCCGTAAGCAGGGCCACATCCTTGCCGAGGCCCATGCCGGTGATGGCCGAGGTGGGCGAGAGCATCTCGCGCATCCCCGGGCCGCCGCGCGGGCCCTCATACCGGATGACCACGGCGTCGCCGGCCTTGATCTTGCCGTCGAGGATGGCGCGCATGGCGTCCTCCTCGGAATTGAAGACGCGCGCCGTGACCTCGCGGCGCATCATCTCGGGCGCCACGGCCGACTGCTTCACCACCGCGCCCTGGGGGGCCAGGTTGCCGCGCAGGATGGCGATGCCGCCCTCGCGCGAATAGGCCTTGTCAACGGGGTGGATGACCTCCTCGTCGAGGATGCGGGCATGGCGCTCGCGCAGGTTTTCGCCCACGGTCTTGCCGGTGACGGTCATGCAGTTTTCATGGATGAGGCCGAGCTTGTCGAGCTCGCTCATGACCGCCGGTATGCCGCCCGCGTTGTCGAGATCCACCATGAAATGCTTGCCCGCGGGCGAGAGCTTGCAGAGGTTGGGGCTCTTGCGGCTCACCTCGTCAAAGACCTCGAGGCCCATGTCGAGCCCGGCCTCGCCGAACACCGCCGGGAGATGCAGCACGGTATTGGTGGAACAGCCGAGGGCCATGTCCACGGCCACGGCGTTGGCAACGGCGTCGGGCGTCACGATGTCGCGCGGGCGGATATTGTTCTGGAGCAGCTCCATGACTTTCATGCCCGCGGTCTTGGCGAGGCGGATGCGCGCGGCGCTCACGGCCGGGATGGTGCCGTTGCCGGGCAGCGCCACGCCGATGGTCTCGGCGAGGCAGTTCATGGAATTGGCCGTGAACATGCCCGCGCAGGCCCCGCAGCCAGGGCAGGCGCGCTCGGTCATGGCCTCGAGGCCCTCCTCGTCCAGCTCGCCCGTGCGCACCTTGCCCACGGCCTCGAACACCGTGATGAGGTCGCCGCGCTTCCCGGGCGCGAGATTGCCGGGCAGCATGGGGCCGCCGGAAATCAGTACCGAGGGCAGGTTGAGGCGCAGCATGGCCATGAGCATCCCGGGCACGCACTTGTCGCAGTTGGGGATGAAGACCAGGGCGTCGAAGGCGTGGGCGCGCGCCATGATCTCGATGGAATCGGCGATGAACTCGCGCGAAGGCAGGGAGAAGCGCATTCCCTCATGGTTCATGGCGATGCCGTCGCAGACCGCGATGGCCGGAAATTCCAGGGGCGTGCCCCCGGCGAGGCGCACCCCGGCCTTGACGGCGTCAGCTATGGCGTTGAGATGCAGATGCCCGGGCACAACTTCGCTCGCGGAATTGACGACGCCCACAAAGGGGCGGTCCATTTCTTCGCGCGTCAAGCCGAGCGCATAGAGGAGGGAACGGTGGGGGGCCTTTTCCAGACCGCGCTTCATGCGGCTGCTGACTTCGTCGTTCATCGGGTATTCCTTGGCTGCTCCGGGTTTTGCGGCCGCTTGGGGCCGGGGCGCCCGGGAATGGGGTGACTTCTCCCACACTACGCCAAAAAGCGTTCTCCGTAAATATGCGGCGGATGCCCGGGGCCCCGGGCATGTCTATTATACACATCTGACGCTGCCGCCGACTCCTTACGTGTAGATCTCGGTGGTCGCC
>CAMWTD010000077.1 GCA_947177085.1 uncultured Desulfovibrio sp. | reverse complement strand
TTGCCGTTGAAGGCCGCATCGGCCACGTCATTCTGCACGATGGCAAAATCCACGTCGCCCGCTTCCACAAGACGCATGTTCTCGCCGGAAGCGCCCGTGGCCTGCGCCGTGACGGAAAGCGCGCCGTCGCTCTTGTTGCTCAGCACCTGGCCGATGGCCCCGCCCAGGGGATAATAGACGCCGGAGGTGCCCCCCGTGGCCAGGGTGAGGCGCTTGCCGTCGGCGGCGAAGGCCGCGCCGGAGGCCAGGATCAGGGCGCCAGCGAGAAGAAGGCCCAGGAGTTTTTTCATCAGTGGTTCTCCTTGAAAAAAGATGTTTCCCCGGCAGAGGCCCGCAAGCTGTGCCGCGCACCGATGGGAGTGTTGTGAGAAGCGTTTTGCATAAACCAAAATTCTAGAGATGGCAAATGAGGTCCCGTGCCCCCGCGCGCAAAATGCTTGAAGAGCTGGCGCGCCTCCTGTTATGCTTGTCCCGCTTTCTCCACTGATCCTTCTCCGGGAACTGCCATGCGCGCCACCCTTCTCCCCGATCCGCACCGAGGCCCCGGCTACTCCGTCATTGAAATTTACGGAGCGCCCCCGCTCGCGTCCCCTGTCCTCCTGCTCAGGCGCGCATCCGACGGCGCGTGGCTTTCCGGCTCCGGCTGGGGACAGGAGGAGACCTCCCTCACGCCGGACGGCTGGGACAGCGGCCCGGACGACATTGACAGCGGCAACGGCTGCCAGCGCCTCATGCTCGGGCCAAGCGTGGTGGACAATCTTGACCCCGGGGACGCCTACACGCTCGCCATTCCCGGCGCGGGCTCCTGCGCGCTCACGCTGGCCGGGGTGGACCAGTCGCACATTATCGGCGGGGAGCCTGTGGGCGTGACGCCGCCCCCCGTGCCCGGCTTCACCCTGTCAGGGCCAGGCATGCCGGCGTCCACGCCGGAAAATGCCATTAACGAAGGCGTGGAGCCTACGCCCGAAGTTTCCGGCGGCGATGATGCCGGGCTGCCCTCTGGCGTTGTGGCAGCCCCCGCAAGCGAGGCAGAACCCCCGCATAAAAAGCGACTCGGCTGCGCGCTCATGGGGGTGGCGCTCTTTGTGGGCTGGCTCGGGGCCGGGATTGCCCTGTGGCACGGGGCCATGCGCACGCCAGCCGCGCCAGCGGGCGTGACGGAAAGCAACGAGACCGCCGAGGAATCCTCCTTCTCGCTCTTCCCGCGCACCGACCCGGACGGCGAACCCACCTATGAGGATGAGGAAAAGCCCAAGTCTTGAAAAAAAAACACAACTGAGAAATACTGCTGGCAGGGGGCAAGTACAGCCACGCCAGCACCGACGGACGCTGCCAGCGCATAAGGGGACGATCATGACGTCAGACGACAGGCAGGAAAGCACGCGGCTTCGCATTGGCTGGATCGGAACCGGCGTCATGGGCCTCTCCATGGCCGGGCATCTGCTGGATGCGGGCTGGCCGCTCACCGTCTATACGCGCACCAAGTCCAAGGCGGAGCCCCTGCTCGCCCGCGGCGCAGCCTGGGCAGGGAGTCCGGCCGCGGTGGCGGCCGCGTCGGACGCGGTTTTTTCCATTGTGGGCTATCCCGCAGATGTGGAGGCCGTCATGCTCGGCCCGGACGGCGCTTTGGGCGGCCTCGCGGCTGGCGGCATCCTCTGCGATATGACGACCTCCAGCCCCGAGCTCGCCCGCCGCATCGCCGCCGAAGCCGAGGCCAAAGGCTGCGCCAGCCTTGACGCGCCGGTGACGGGCGGGGATGTGGGCGCGCGCGAAGCCACGCTTTCCATCTTCGTGGGCGGCGACGCCGCGGCCCTCGCGACCTTGCGCCCCTGCTTCGAGGCCATGGGCAGGCGTCTCATGCACTGCGGGGGCCCCGGTTCCGGGCAGCAGGCCAAGCTCGCCAACCAGATCGCAGTGGCCGGGGTCATGTTCAGCGTGTGCGAGTCCCTGCTTTTCGCGCAGGAGGCCGGACTGGATGTGGCCCAATGGCTTGAGCTGGTCGTGCCCGGGGCCGGGGGCAGCACGGCCATGAACACCCTGGGGCGTCGCCTGCTGAGGCGCGACTATGCGCCCGGCTTCTTCATCGACCATTTCATCAAGGATCTCGGCCTCTGCCTTGAGGAGTGCCGGCGGATGCGCCTGGTGCTTCCGGGAACGACCCTCGCCGAGGAATTTTACCGGATGATGCAGGCCAGGGGCCACGGCAAGGACGGCACCCAGGCGCTCATCCTCTGCCTCGCCGCCCTCTCCGGCAAGGAGTGGCGCGGGCAGCCCTGAACGCCGCGTTTCGCACGCGCACCCTGCGTGGCAGCCGACGCGCGGCATGACCGCCGTGTGCGGGAGGTCTCGCCATGTCGTACACGCCGCCCCGAAACCCGCTGGAAGACCCGGCGCTTGCGCCCTATCACGAATTTCTGCTCCGGCGCAGCCGCGATTTTGCCGCCGAAATGCGGCGCATTACCGAGACCTATGGCTCGCTGCCCGCCTATGCAGACCTCTACAAGACCTTCGGGCTGCATCTCGTTCACGATGCCGATGGCGACGCCCACTGGCGCTGGCGCGAATACATGCCCCATGCCGAAGATGTGTGGCTCACCACGGACCGCCTCAACTTCCAGCGGCGCGCCAGCCACCGCTTCGAGCGCAAGGAAGGCGGCGTCTTTGAGCTGACGCTCCCCGCCGACGCCCTGGAGCATGGGGAATATGTGGAATTGCGCGTACAGCCCCAGGGAAGCCTCGCCGTGGGCCTCGGCAAGACGCCTCCCCCCTTGCGCCGCGTGCCCGCCTTCGCCAACTGGGTGGAGCAGGACAAGGCCGTGCCCGAACAGTGGTGCGCGCGGGTATGGCATCCGGCAGAGCCCTACCAGTTCAAGCACCGCCGCCCGAGGCCGCTGGTCTTTCCCCGCATCTACGAGGCCCATGTGGGCATGGCGCAGTCCTCCCTGGACCACAAGGGCGACAGCGTGGGCAGCTATGACTACTTCATCAGCTCCGTCTTGCCGCGCGTCAAGGCCGACGGCTATACCGCCGTACAGCTCATGGGCATTCTCGAGCACCCGCTCTACCGTTCCTTCGGCTACCAGGTGAGCAGCTATTTCGCGCCCAGCTCCCGCTACGGCACGCCGGACGGCTTCAAGGCGCTGGTGGACGCGGCGCACGGACTCGGGCTCGCGGTCATCCTCGACATCACCCACAGCCACGCCGCATCCAATACCGAGCAGGGCCTCGCCGCCTATGACGGCAGCCACTACTTCTTCAGCAGCAAGGTCAACCAGTGGGGCACGCCCTCCTTTGACTACAGCCAGGAGATGACGCGGCGCTTCCTGCTCTCCAACTGCCGCTACTGGCTGGAGGAGTACCGCCTGGACGGCTTCCGCTTCGACGCGGTGGGCAATATGCTCTATATCGACCACGGCCGCGACGACGACTTCTCCCATGTGGGGCGCTGCTTCTTCGGCAAAGACGGGGAGCCGCGCGAAGACGCCGCGGGCGAGCTCTATCTCTGCCTCGCCAATGCCCTCGTGCATGAGGAAGTGCCTCATGGCGTGACCATCGCCGAGGAGTTTTCCGGCATGCCGGGCCTCACGTGCCCGCCGTCCGAGGGCGGGCTTGGCTTTGACTACCGCTTTGCCATGGGCATCCCGGACTATTGGGCCAAGGCCGTGGAAAACCCGCGCGACATGGGCAGCCTCTGGTACGAAATGACCAATCACCGCCCCTATGACCGCACCATCAGCTATGTGGAGTGCCATGACCAGTGCATCAACGGCGACGACGCCATGATCTGGCGTCTGCTCGGCGACGCCATGTACACGGGCATGGGCAAGGACACGGAAAGCTGGAACATCTCGCGCGGGCTGGCCTTTTACCGGCTCATGCGCCTCATCACCCTGGCTACGGCCGACGCGGGCTACCTCAACTTCATGGGCAACGAGTTCGGCCACCCCGAATGGCTTGACGCCGAGGAACACGCCCACCGCCAGTGGCATCTCGCCGACCAGCCGGATCTCAAGTATGCCGGGCTGGCCGCCTGGGACAAGGCGGAGCTTGTGGGCCTTGTGGCCGACCACCTCAAGGATTTCTGCAAGCAGCCCGTTTTCCGCTACATACACGAGGAGGACCGCCTCCTGGCCTTCGAGCGGGGCAGGCTGCTCTTCGCCTTCAATTTCAATGAGACCAATGCCCGCGAGGGCCTGCTCTTCGCCGTCACGCCCGGCAAGTATGTGGAATTGCTGTCGTCAGATGAGCCGCGCTTCGGCGGCCATGGCAACCTCGTGGTGACGAAGCCGCCGCTGGAACATTTCACGAAGCCGCTGGCGGACAGGCCCGAGCAGGATATCGAGCTCTACCTGCCGCCCATGGTGGCACTGGTGCTCCACCGGGAGGATTGATGCCCACGGGCGAGCCCACCCCCGCATCGGGGCCGGATAAAGAGCCTGATCCCCTGGCCCCGGCCACGCTGACAGCCGACGCCGCGCCAGCCGGAGGCCTGGCCAAGTCTGCGCCCGAGCGCGTGGACGTGGCCGTCAACATCTTCGCCAAGCCGCACCAGACGGCGCTCTCCGTGCTGTCGCTCCTGAGGGAAAGCGGCCCGCATGTGGGAACGGTCTGGCTCCAGTATGAGCCCATGGGCTCCCGCTATGACCGCGTCAGCCCCTATGTGGTGGCACGGTATCTCAAGGAGGTGCTCCACTGGCCCTGCCGCGTCTCCCAGCCGGAGCACTGGCTGGCGCTCGAGGCCCCGGATATGGCGCGCCTTGACGATGCGGCCTACCGCCTCTCCATCCGCTATCAGGATGCCTTTGAGCACAGTGAGAGCCGCAAGCTGCTGCTCATGCACAACGATGTCTATGTGTTCGGGGACGCGCTGGGGGAAATGCTTGCGGCCATGGGCGACGCCTTCGCCATCGGCCAGCTTGGGCAATGCTGGAGATGCCCGGCCCATGCGGCCCAGGTGGTGCAGGACGTCATGGGCCAAGCCCCCTGCACGCCGGAGCGCTATGAGGATTTCCGGCCGGATGCCGCCGCCTTGCGCGGCCTGTACGCCCACGCGCGTGAACTGGGCGTGGCCGTGCGTCCCTATGAGGAATGTTTCACCGAGTTTTTTGACCGCCAGCCCTGGCCGCTGCCGGAGTGCCGCGTCAACGAATGGTTTTGCCTGCTGGACCTGGAAAGGACGCGCCCGCACTGCATGCCTTTCGGGCCGGCGCTGCCTCCCGGGGCCTTCGGCGCATGCGGCCGCTACAACCTGGACACGTCGGTTCCCTGGTTCCGGGCCATGCACGCCCTGGGCTTCCGCGCCCGGCACTTCGATTACAAGCGCTACCTGCGCCACTGGGTAGGCACGGGCAAAATGTCGGCCAGCCGCTACACCATGGCGGAAGATAATGCGCGCAAGCTGCTCGCGAAACACTTCCCCGACTATATGGCGTGGCTTCGCGGCAGCGACCAAAAACCCATTTGAGCCGCGAGCCCGCGCTCAGGCAAAGGTGGGGCACTCGGAAAGCGGCAGCCCGCGCGCGTCCTTTTCGGAGAGGAGAGGGCCGCCCTCGGGGATGGGCCAGTCGATGGCGAGAGCGGGGTCATTCCATTTCAGGCAACATTCATCGTCCGGCGCATAGTAGGTGGTGCACTTGTAGACGAATTCCGCGCCGTCGCCGAGCACGAGGAAGCCGTGGGCAAAACCCGGAGGAACCCAGAACATGCGGTGATCCTCCGCATCCAGCACCAGGGAATAGCTCTTGGCGAAGTTGGGGGAGGAACGCCGCAGATCCACAGCCACATCGAAGACCCTGCCGCTGATCACCCGCAAGAGCTTGCCCTGGGGATGCCGCAACTGGTAGTGCAACCCGCGCAATACGCGTCCGCGCGAGCGGCTCTGGTTGTCCTGCACGAAGACATGCTCGCCACAGTGGCGCGCAAAGTCGTTCTGCCGAAAAGTTTCCATGAAGAAGCCGCGCGCATCGCCATGCAGCAGCGGCGTCATCACGATGGGCCCCCCGGGGTCAAGCGTCTGAAATTCCATACAACCAGGCTGTCCCTTTTTCCCTCAGCAGGCGTCTGCGGCCGGTTCCGGCGCAAGCCGCTATGCGTCCTCGTCCGAGCGCTGCGCCGTATCCAGCAGGCGCAGCAGGTATTGCCCATATTCCGTCTTGCCGAAAAACTCGCCCGCGCGACGCATCTCGGCATCGGTGATCCAGCCGTTCTGCCAGGCGATTTCCTCAAGGCAGGCCACCTTGAGGCCCTGACGGGCCTCAATGGTCTCAACATATAAGGATGCCTCAAGCAGGCTCGAGTGCGTGCCCGTGTCCAGCCACGCAAAGCCCCGCCCGAGGCGCACCACATGCAGTTCGCCGCGATGGAGGTAGGCCTGGTTGATGCTGGTTATCTCAAGCTCGCCACGGGCGGAAGGCTTGAGACCGCGCGCGATGTCCACCACCGTGGCGTCGTAGAAATAGAGGCCCGTAACCGCAAAGCGGGAACGCGGCCGTGCGGGCTTCTCCTCGATGCAGATGGCGTTTCCAGCGGCGTCGAACTCCACCACGCCAAAGCGCTCCGGGTCCCGCACCTGGTAGCCGAAAATGGTCGCCCCCCTGGTGCGGGCCACGGCCCGGTTCAGCTTTTCCGTAAAATGCTCGCCATGAAAAACGTTATCGCCCAGAATGAGGCACACGGGCGAACCAGCGAGAAAATCCTCGCCGATGAGGAAGGCCTGGGCGATGCCCTTGGGCTCCGGCTGCACGGCATAGCTGAACTTGACGCCAAAACGGGAGCCGTCGCCCAAAAGACGCTGGTATTGCGGCATGTCCGCGGGCGTGGAAATGACAAGTATCTCCCGGATGCCCCCGAGCATGAGCACCGAGAGCGGATAATAGATCATGGGCTTGTCATAGACGGGCAGAAGCTGCTTGGAAACGCCCAGAGTGATGGGGTAAAGGCGCGTGCCGCTGCCCCCGGCGAGAACGATGCCCTTGTATGCGCTCATTTGCCCTCCATGCCGGTGGCGAGGCCCAGGCGCTCGCAGCGGTATGTGCCGTCCAGTATCCGGGCCCACCAGTCGCCATTGTCGAGATACCAGCGCACCGTGTCGCGCAGGCCCTCCTCAAAGGATACACGCGGCCGCCAGTCGAGTTCGCGGCGGATCTTGCCCGCGTCGATGGCATAGCGGCCGTCATGTCCCGGCCTGTCCGTCACGAAGGCGATGAGGTCCTCATAGCGCGCCACGCCCTCGGGCTTTTGTGGGGCCAGCGTTTCCAGATGCCCGCAGATGGCGCGCACGACGTCGATATTCTTCCGCTCGTTGTTGCCCCCCACGGCGTAGGTTTCCCCTACGCGCCCGCGTGCGAGCACCGTGAGCAGGGCGCGCACATGGTCCTCCACATGGAGCCAATCGCGGATCTGCGCGCCAGTGCCGTACACAGGAAGCCGCCGTCCGGCCAGGGCGTTGATGATGGTGAGCGGTATGAGCTTTTCCGGGAACTGGCGCGGCCCGTAATTGTTTGAGCAGTTGGTGATCAGCGTGGGCAGGCCATAGGTGCGCTGCCAGGCGCGCACCAGGTGGTCGCTCGCGGCCTTGCTCGCCGAATAGGGGGAGCTCGGCGCGTAGGGGGTGGACTCGCTGAAGCGCGCGCCGGTTGCGCCGCCGGCAAGATCGCCAAAGACCTCGTCCGTCGAAATATGAAGAAAACGGAAGTCCGCGGCCTTTTCCGGACTGTTGTGGAGGAGCCCCTGCCAGTAGCGGCGGGCCTCTTCCAGCAATATAAAGGTTCCGCGGATATTGGTCTCCAGAAAGGGGGCCGGCCCGTCAATGGAGCGGTCCACATGACTTTCGGCGGCGAGGTGCATGACCGCGTCCGGCTCGAAGACCTCAAAGGCCGCGCGCATGGCCGCAGCATCGGCAATGTCCGCCTGGATGAAGCTGTAGCGAGGATGGTCCTCCACCTCGGCGAGGGATGCCAGGTTGCCGGAATAGGTGAGCTTGTCGATATTGACAACGCGCCAGTCATCGCGGGCAAGCGCAACGCGCACGGCCGTTGAGCCGATAAAGCCCGCGCCGCCGGTAATCAGAAGCGTATGCGCCATGGTGCGACCCCCCTGCAGCGGAGCATAGCCCATCTCCCCCTCTTATGCAAAACGAGAGTATGCGGCCCGGGCGGCTCAGATGCGCATGATGGCGTCGCTCACCCCGAGTGCGCGCAGGCGGGCGTAGATGCGGGCGCAGCCCTCGGCATCGGAGGCGGCATTGTGGTGGTTAAGCGGGATGCCAAAATACGCGCACACATGGTTGAGGCTGCGCGAGCGCAAGCCGAGCGGCGCGGCGCGCGCCCCCCTGAGGGTGCAGAGAAAGGGCTGGGGGGGCGGCTCAAGGCCCGCCACGCGGCAGCAGGCATAGAGCACGCGCCTGTCGAACTGGGCGCTGTGCGCCAAGAGGTAGCGGGCCCCCGCAAGGATGCCCGCAGCCAGCGGCCAGACCTCGGCAAAGGTGGGCTGGTCTTTCAGGTCGCTCCAGCGAAGCCCGTGGATATGGGTGAACCACACCTGCGACGAGGGCGGCCTGATCAGGCTCTCAAAGCGCGCCGTGCCCCGGCCGTCCTCGATGCGCACGAGGCCCACGGCGCAGGCGAAATGCGCCGGCCGCCCCGACGTTTCAAAGTCGATGGCAACGCAGGGGAAGGGCAGTTCAGCTTGCGGCATTGCGGGCTGCCTCGGCCAGGCGCGCCGCGATATAGTCCCGCATTTCAGGCGAATCCTCGTCGAGGTTGAAGCACATGGCGTCCTCGCCCATGAGCCCCTGGGGCACAAAATCGCCCTTCTCGTCCGGGTCATTCACCATGTCGGCGTAAAAGCAGACCGAAAGCCAGCGGCTTTCGGGCTCGTCATCCACCACATCCACCAGCACGAAAAGCTCGCGCGCCTGCTGCGCGGCGTGGCGCGCGC
>CAMWTD010000076.1 GCA_947177085.1 uncultured Desulfovibrio sp. | reverse complement strand
GCTTCCGTTGGCGGCGCGGGATGCGCCGGGGGCGTCTCGAGAGGTTCGGGGAGGGGCGCGGCGGAGACCGGGGGTTCCGCGGGCGCGCGCCTGGGCGCAAGCTGCGCCTGGGCCGCCTTCTGGATGGCCGGAAGGCCCGCCAGGCCCAGGGCCGGGACCGTGCCCAGCTCCGGAGCAAGCAGCAGGGTGGCGGGCTGGGCCAGAAGGACGCTGATCACGCTGGCCGCCACGAGGCCCCCGCCGCCGTGCTCGCCGCGCACGAAACGGCACATGATGACGGCCCCGAGCAGGCACACGCCGCCGAGCACGGGCAGGCCCGGCATGTCGCGCAGGGCCGCGAGGATCTGCCCGTCAAGGCTCACGGGCGAGAGGCCGGCGAGCGCGCCCTGGGTGAGCTCGAAGCTCGCGCCAAGCAGGACGATGCCCGCGGCCAGCAAGAGCAGGGCCGCGCAGGCATAGAGCAGATGGCCGGAGAGACGCGGCAGGGCGAGGATGGCCTTGCCGAGCAGGGGCGCGGCAATGCAGGCGAGGGCCACGGCAATCACCTGCGCCTGGCCCGAGGGGATGCAGGGCGTGATGACCAGCCCGAACACCAGCGCGGACCAGATGAGGGCGGCCCCGCCTGAACGCCGGGACGCGCCAAGGTCGCGCGGCGCTTCGCGCAGCACCCGGAACCAGGAGACGCCAAAGAGGGACAGTATCCACGGCACAAGCCCCAGGCCGGCCACGCAGGCGGCGAGCCACCAGCGGCCGGGCAGCGGCCAGGGCTTTTGCGCCGCGTTCCCGAAGAGCTGGGCGAGATAGCCGCCGTCATCCTCGCCAAGCATGATGGCCGCGAGCCACGCGCCCACGAGGAGCAGCAGGAGCAGGAAACCGACCACCGCGTCCAGCGCCTGGGCGCGCCTGAAGCCGCCGCGCCAGATAAGGAAGCAGAGACTCGCCGCGAGCGGCACGGCAAGGAAGAAAGGCCCCCCCGTGAGGCCGGCGAGACCGGACAGGGCAAAGCCCGCGGGCAGCGAGCACCAGGCATGCTCCGTCTGCCAGCCGCGGCAGAAGCAGACGAGCGAAAAGACCATGAGGGCGGCGGCCAGCGCGGCCGGCCCCGTGAAGTGGCCGAGCGGCGCAAAAAGCGGCGCGGCCAGCAACAGGAGGCCGGCGGCAAGCGCCGCCCTGGCGCCGAAGCCCGCCACGCGCGCAAGACCCCAGACCGCCAAAAGGGCGAGCGCTGTGGCAAGCGCCCCGGCCAGCGGGAAGAGCGGGTCGGGCGAGCCCGTGAGCATTACGGGCAGCGGCGCGAGCATCCCCATGAACCAGGTGAAGAAGGGCCAGTGCGCCACGCCGTCCGTGCCGGGCGTAAGCCACGAGCTTTGGGCCATGGAGAGGAAGAACGCCTCGATGTTCCGGGCTTCGGCCGGGCAATAAAGGCCGTTGCCGGAAAGGGCGTGCCAGAAATCCGGCCAGACCTGCGCCGCCAGGATGACGAGCAGGAAGAGCGGCCCGAGACGGCTCAGAAAACGGAAGACGCGCTCGCAACGGTCGGGGCGCGCCAGCGGCGCATCCTGGCCGGCTTCAGACTGGGCCAGCGCGGCGGCGACCGTATCGCCGTGGCGTCCGACGCCCGCGGCTGCGTCAGGGGCGGCGTCCGATGCGGCTTCGGCGGCAGCCTCCAGAGGCGCTTCGGGGGCGGCGTCGGGCTCAGCGCCGGTGGCGCTTTCCGCCGCCGCTTCCGGCTGTGCCGCCCCGGCGGCGTCGGCGGCCCCCGTCAGCGGGCTTTCATCCTTGCCGGCGGGGCCGTGGGGGTCGGTGCTGTTCGCGGCGTCGCTCATGGGTGGCTCCTTGAAATAGCTGTACACGGCGGTTCATGGCTTCTCCAGAAGTACATGGCGGCATTGCCGGCCGTCAAGCTCCACTTCAACGCTGCGGCCTCCGGCGGTGAGGCGCGGCGGCGCAAGCCCCCCCATGTCGGCCGCTCCCGCGGCGTCCCGGGCCGAGGCCGCCGCCCGCGGCAGGGGGACCGTGAGGCTGCGCCGCGTAGGCGAGGCGTTGCCCACGGTGAGCCACAGGCCCCCCCCGGGCAGCGCGCTCAGCGCGGCGAGCCAGCCGTCCCGGCCGCCGCTCACGGCCACAAGTTCGCCCAGGGCGAGCCCGGACGCCTTGCGGGCGAGCAGGAGCCCGCTCACCGCGCGCAAGAAGCTCGATGCATCGGCCTCCTGCCCGGCCAGCGGCCCGAAGGCGAGGGACAACGGCGGCGCGGAGCCCGGGCGGCCTTGCGCGACGTCCCAGAGTGGCGTGAGCCCCTCGGCCCCTGCGGGGGCAATGGCCCCGGCGAGTTCCTGCGGGCTGAAAAAAGCCAGGCCCGGCAGGCCGATGCGCCAGCCGAGCAGGAAAAGGCAGGCCTCGCGCAGGGCCCGCTTTTCCCCGGGCGAGGCCGGTAGACGGGCGTCGAGGCCCAGGGCGCGCAAGGCGAGCGCCGCTGGCGTTTCGCCCTTCGCATCGGGTCCCACACCCCCCTCGCCCACGGGCCCCCGCGCACAGCGGCTTTGCGCTATTCCCGCATCCAGGCTGGCGCGCAGGGCCGAGGCAAGGGGCGCGGCATCGCCCGTGAGCAGGGCCTCTGCCGTGGCCCGGGGGGTGGCGGCGTCCCGATTAAAGTCCACGGGCCCGGCGAGGATGAGCGGCGCGAGCGCCGCGGGGAGCGCGTCGGCCTGCAGGGCCCAGCCGCCGTAGCGGTGGATCTCGCGGGCGGCCTCGTCCAGCGCCCCGAGGCCCGGGGCAAGGGCGGCCCGCTCCGGTGCGGGGGACGCGCCCCGGCCCTCCGGGGGCACGTCGAGCCCGAGCAGGGCCTCGAACCGGAGGCCCGTGAGCGTCTGCCCATCAAGGCCCACCTGCCGGATGCTGGCCGCGGAAACGATGCGCCGCGCGCGGCCCGTGGGGTCCTGCCAGTGGAGCACGGGCAGCAGCGGATCCGGCCCGTGGCGGTACACCCATCGCCGCGCCTGGCCGTCCACCCCGCGCACCTCGCCCGTGGCCGCCCAGCCCGAGGGCGCGGCCCAGTCGAGGCGGTCGCGCAGAAGCTCCGGCGGCAGGAGGCCCCGTTCAGCGAGGCGCGCAACGGCCGTGGCGTCGAGGGCGCGGCAGTCCCACTCGCTCTTCGCTTCGGGCAGATCGACCCAGGCCTCGCGCGGCACGGAGATCATGGCATAGATGCCCCCAAAACGCGGGGCCTGCCGGGCCTGAAGGATGAAGTCCGGGCCGAGGCCCGTGGCCGCCGGAGGCAATTCGCCGCCCAACTGGACGCCCGCCTCCTCGGCCCCCTGGGCCAGGCGGTCGAAGTCTTCCGCGCCGCCCCAGGCGGCATCGGGGGTGAAGGAGGCGACGCCCCGCGCGCGCGACGCCCCCGGCCCGCTCCCGGCATCCGTGGCGCTTTCGGCCGTCCAGATGTCGGCGCGCTCGCCCACCGGCGCGAGAAAGAGCCCCTCAAAGCCCAGAGCCGGAAGCTTTGCGGGCAGGCGCGCCGAGACGAGGGCGCGGAAGAGGGGCCCCGAAGCGGCGAGACTGTGGGCGTCCAGCGAGAGCCAGTTGGGCGCGGCGCGCAAAAGCACGGGCACGCGCACGGCCTCGCCGCTGTTGTGCCAGAGGCGTTCCGTGCCGGAGACCTGCGCGGCGAGCTCGGGGGCCTCTCCCAGCATGGACTGCCGCTCCAGCCATTGCAAATAGCCCGGGTCGGCCCGGGGCAGGCCGTTCACCACCGGGGGCGTCCCCTGCGGGGCGCGGCGGGCGCAGCCCAGGGACAGGCAGGCGAGGCAGGCGCAGAAAAGCGCGCAACAAAGGAAAACAAGGGCGGCCCGCGCGGGACGCCGTGGCGTCACGGCTAGGCCCCCGCCCCGGGGGTTCCGGCGGCTCCGGTTCCGCCCGCGGGGGCGTCGTCTTCTTCGGCCTTGGCCTCGTTCCAGAGCTCGTCCTTTTCATCCAGCGAAAGGGCCGCGAAGTCGAGGCCGCGCTCGCGCGCCAGCTCCTCCATGCGGGCAAAGCGCCGCAAAAAGCGGTTGTCCGCGGCGTCAAGGGCGTCATTGGCCTTGATGCCCTTGCGCCGCCCGAGCTCCACGAGGGAAAAGATGAGGTCGCCGAGCTCGTGCTTCTGCGCCGCGACGTCGTCGCCGGCCGCCACATCCAGCCATTCCAGCCATTCGGCCTCCACCTGCTGCTCCACCTCCTCGTCCGTGGGCCAGGTGAAGCCCACGCGCGCGGCCTTGGAGTGGATGCGGTAGGCCTTGGTGAGCGGCGGCAGGCTGGCGGGCAGGCTCGCGAAGAGGCCCTGCGGCGCGCCCGCGGCTTCGTGCTCGGCCCGCTTGATGGCCTCCCAGCGGGCGAGCTGGGCGTCGAGGTCCGGGAAGGTCTCTCCCGCAAAGACGTGCGGATGGCGGCGCACCATCTTGGCGCGGTTCTCGTCCAGCGCCTCGGCGAGGGTGAACTGGCCCCGCTTCTCGTACATCCCGGCCACAAAAAGCAGGAGAAAGGCCACGTCGCCGAGCTCCTCGCGCACGGCGGCCGCGTCGCCCGCGCGCAGGGCGCTGGCGAGCTCGTGGCTTTCCTCTATCATATACTCGGCCAGGCTTTCCGGCGTCTGCTCCCGGTCCCAAGGGCAGCCGTCGGGCCCGGTCAGCCTGTCGATAAGCTCCCTCAGCGCGCCGAGCGCGCCGCAGCCGCGGTCATTTTCCATGATCTTGTCTCCCTTCCCCTCAGATGCCGAGCCTGGCCGCAATCTCGGGCGGCAGCCACTCCCGGAGCTGTCCTACCAGGGCGTGAAAATAGGGCATGACGCGTGAATCGCGCATGAAGGCGTCGTTCTGGAACAGTTTTTCCGCCACGATAAGGACAAGCGCCCAGATGAGGACGCCCTTGGCGAGCCCGAAGAGGCCGCCCGCAAGCCTGTCCGCCCAGGCGGCGAAGGAAAAGGCCACGAGCTTTTTGAGCAGGCGCGCCGCAAGGCCCACGGCAAGCATGACAGCCGCGAAGACGAGCGCATAGGCCGCGAGCGTGCGCCAGCCCTCGCCGGAAATGAAGGCGAGGTGCGGGGAGACAAGACCGTGGAAGGCCCGCGCGGCCCAGAAGCCGCCGACGAGCGAGACCACGCCCGCCACCTCGCCCACGAGGCCCACGCGAGCGCCGCGCAGGGTGAAAAAGACGAGCGTGAGGATGACGAAGAGATCGAAAATGTCCTGTCCCATAGTCCGGCGACCATAGCAGAAGGCGGCCTTGCCGGCAATGCGCCGCCCGTGGGCCTGGCGGGGCCTCCGCCGCGGGGGGACGGTTGCGCCATGCCCCGGGAACGGCTATAGTGCGCCCGGCGCGACCTGCGCCCAAAACCAAGGAGACCCGGGATGAAACCTGCCCTGCGCCTTTCGCTCGCGCTGTGCCTCGCCGTGGCGGCCCTCTGCCTCGCCGGGGCGGCGTCAGCGGCCCAGCCCTCGCAAAAATCCTTTATCATCGCGCCCTTCACGGTCAATGCGCCGCAAAGCTACAACTATCTCGGGAAGGCCGTGCCCGGCACCATCCAGGGCAAGCTCAACCGGCCCGGCGCGCTCGAGGGCAGGACCCTTCAGGGCAAGGCCCTCTCCGCGGCCGAGGCGCGCAAGGCCCTGGCCAGCTCCGGGGCGGACTACGCCGTTTTCGGGACCATCAATGTCATGGGCAATGACTGCGCCATCGAGCTCAACTGCGTGGACAAGGCCGGCAAGACCTGGAGCCGCACCGCCGAAGCCCCGGTGAGCGGGCTCACCGGCGCGGTGCAGAACCTCTCCTCGGCGCTCGGCTCCGAGGTCATGGGCGTGACAGTGGCCGCCAAGCCCGCCTTCATGACGCGCCAGCCCGGCCAGACGGCCCCGGCGGCCGCGCGCGCGGCGGGCGGCGAGATCATCGTCAACGAGACAGGCCAGCAGCAGACCTACCTCAACCCGCAACTGCGCTACCAGGGCGCGGGCGCGGCCGACGGCTCCCGCCTGCGCAGCCAGCGCATCAAGGAAAACATGGTGGACATGGCCGTGGCCGACTTCAACGGCGACGGCAAGAACGAGATCGCCTTTTTGGGCGACCACACCCTCACCATCTATCTCTGGGAGGAAGGCGGCCGCCTCAAGCAGCTCGGCACGACAACGGTCTCGGCCTCCAACCTCAATTTCTCCATGCGCGCCATGGACCTCAACCGCGACGGCGCGGCCGACCTCGTCATCGCCACCTTTGAGGAAGACAGCAACCGCCCCTATTCCTACTTCTATTCCTTCAAGGGCAACAAGCTCACCCAGTGCGCCGAGCGCATCCCCTATTTCGCGAGCGTCCTGCGCACGCCGCCCAGCTTCACGCCCACGCTCGTGGGGCAGGCCTTTGACAGCATCAAGCTCTTCGCGCCGGGCGTCCACCAGCTCGTCAAGTCGGGCAACCGGTATTCGCTGGGCGCGCGCCTGAGCCTGCCCTCCGGGGCCACGGTGTTCAACGTGGCCTGGATCCCCGCCGGGAAGGACAATTCCAGCGACATGCTCGCCATGCTTACCGACGACGAGCGCATCAAGCTCTTCCAGGCCAACGGCACGACGCCCGTGCACACCACCATGGAGCGCTTCTCCGGCTCGGCCACGGGCATGGACTTTTACAAGACCATGCCCGGCCTCGGCACGGACCGCACGGGCCAGCTTCCCGGCAAGATTTACGCGCCCATGCGCATGATCGCGGCGGACCTCGGCCGCACGGGCGAGCATGTGCTCATGCTCAACAAGCCCATTTCCACGGCCTCGCAGTTCTTTGACCGCTACCGCTTCTTCCCCCAGGGCGAGATCCACGCTCTCTACTGGGACGGCGTGGGCCTGGCCCTCAAGTGGAAGACCAGGCGCATCCGCGGCTCCGTGGCCGAGATCGACCTCGCCGACGTGACCAACGACGGCATCATCGACCTCGTTGTCGGCGTCAACACCTCGCCGGAACTCGGCATCGGCAGCCGCCAGTCCATGATTCTCGCCTATCCGCTGGACGTCTCCCAGATGGACCCCAACACTCCGGCGGACATGAGCGATTTCGAGGTCAATCCCAACCGCTAGGGCGCAAGGAGGCAACGTGCGTATTCTCGTCATCGGTTCCGGGGGCCGCGAGCACGCGCTCGCCTGGAAGCTCGGCCAGATTGCCGACGCCGTCTTCGTGGCCCCGGGCAACGGCGGCACGGAGGGCGCGAATGTGCGCAACGTCGCCATCGCCGTGGACGACCTCGACGCCCTTGTGGATTTCTGCCGGCGCGAGCGCATCGACCTCGTGGTTCCCGGGCCGGAGCTGCCGCTCACCCTTGGCGTGACCGACAGGATGGCGGAGGCGGGCATCCCCTGCTTCGGGCCGGACGCCTATTGCGCGCGGATGGAAGGCAGCAAGAGCTTCGCCAAGGAGGTCATGGCCGCGGCCGGCGTGCCCACGGCGGCCTGCGCGGTGTTCACCGATGCTGACGCCGCGCGCGAGCATATCCGGAAGAGCAAGGTCCCCCCGGTCATCAAGGCCGACGGCCTCGCAGCGGGCAAGGGCGTGGTGGTGGCCAAAACCACGCAAGAGGCCCTTGAGGCGGTGGACGCCATGCTGGAGGACAGGGCCTTCGGGGCCGCGGGCGCGCGCATCCTCCTGGAGGAGCGTCTCGACGGCGAGGAGGTCTCCCTGCTCTGCCTCTGCGACGGCGAGCGCGCGACGCCGCTCCCTTCCGCGCAGGACCACAAGGCCGCGTGGGACAATGACGAGGGCCCCAATACCGGCGGCATGGGCGCGTACAGCCCGGCCCCGGTGCTCCCGGACGAAAGGCTCGAGGAACTGGCCGACCTGACCGTGCGCCCGGTGCTTCGTGAGCTCGCGCGGCGCGGCCATCCCTTCCGGGGCGTGCTCTACGCGGGCCTGATGATGACGCCGGACGGCCCCAAAGTGCTGGAATACAATGTCCGCTTCGGCGACCCGGAGTGCCAGCCCCTGCTCATGCGGCTTGAGGGCGACCTCGCGGCGCTCATGCTGGACTGCGTGCAGGGGAAGCTCGACCCCGCGGCCCTTTCCTGGAGCGACAGGACGGCCCTCGGCGTGGTGCTGGCCTCGAAAGGCTATCCCGGAAGCTACCGGAAGGGCATGCCCATTGAGGGACTCGACGAGGCCGACGCCCTCTCCGGGGTCAAGGTGTTCCACAGCGGCACGCGCAAGGAAGACGGCAAGACCGTCTCCGCCGGGGGCCGGGTGCTCTGCGTGACCGCGCTCGGCGACGATCTTTCCGACGCGCGGGCCAAGGCCTATGCGGCGCTGGAGAAAATCACCATGCCTGAGAGCTTTTACCGCCGCGACATCGGGGCCAAGGGCCTCAGACGTCTTGCCGGGAAGAACTGAAAAGCTTGATAGCCGCTGTGAAGGCATGCAGCAGCGATTGCTCCGCTGCTTCCCTAACGCCAGAAGTCTCCGTCAAAAACAGCTTTTTCGCTGCTGGCGGCGTCAGAAAAAAATTTCCTCGGTCGAGTACTTAAGTACACTCCCTTCGGAAATTTTTGTCTTCCTTGCCAGCAACGAAAAATCTTATTTTTTAGGATTCTTCCGGCACTAGCATCCGTCTGTCGCTTCGCTCCAGACGGAATCTGGAATATTCTTCATCAACGTTCTGCAAAACCACGCGGAACCGCTACAAACCGGGAGGACGGCCCCATGGCGCATGTGGTCATCATCATGGGCTCGCAGTCGGACGAGCCCGTCATCGCGCCCTGCGCGGACGTGCTGCGCGAGCTCGGCGTGCCCTTCGTGCTCACCGTGAGCTCGGCGCACCGCACGCCCGGGCGCACCGAGGAGCTTGTGGCGGCGGAGGAAGCCGCCGGGGCGGCCGTCTTTATCTGCGCGGCGGGCCGGGCTGCGCACCTCGCCGGGGCCGTGGCCGCCCCGGCGGCTTCCTCCTC
>CAMWTD010000075.1 GCA_947177085.1 uncultured Desulfovibrio sp. | reverse complement strand
TAGGGCCTTGCGCCGCTCGCGCGCCAGGGCCCGCAAGTCGGCCACATTGCCGCTCTCGTCCATCATCTCGCTGCCCACACTCTCCTCCAGCACGTCCTCCAGCGACACCACGCCGGCGAGGCCGCCATATTCGTCGAGCACCGCGAAAAGGTGGACGCGCTCGCCCAAAAGCTCGCGCAAAAGCACGTCAAGGGTCTGGCTTTCCTGCACGAAATGGAGCGGCCGCATGATGGCCGAAAGCGTAAGGTCCAGCTTGTCCTCGGCGTAGCAACGCCCGAGGGTGCGCCGCTCCACAAGGCCCACGAGGTCCTCGTTGTCCTCGCCGTAGACCGGGATGCGGCTGAAGTGCCAGATGCGCGGGTCCTTGTAGGCCTCGGCCACGGTGAGGTCGTCCGGGAGGGAAAAGACCACGGTGCGCGGGGTCATGATCTCGTGGACGCGCTTCTGGTCCAGCGAGAGCACGTTGCGGACGAAATGCTCCTCATAGGCCTGGATGCGCCCGGCCTTGCGCGAAAGGCTGGTCATGGCGCGGATGTCGTCTTCCGAGACCTCGGGCTTGCCGGATTTCGGCGAGAGCAGCCGCGTCATGAGCCCGGTGAGCCACAAAAGCGGCGAGAGCGCCCGGATGATAAGCATGAGCGGCCGTGCCAGCATGGCGGCCACGGGCGTGGCGTAGGCCACGCCGAGCGTCTTGGGCACGATCTCGCCGAAGGCCAGGATGACCACGGTGAAACCGGTAGCGAAAAGCGCCATGTGCGAGGCCCCGAACACGGCGAGGAAGGCCGCGCCCGCGATGGCCGAGCCCGCGGTGTTGGCGACGGTGTTGAGCGTGAGGATGGCCGCGATGGGCCTGTCCACGTCGCTGCGCATCCGGTAGAGGAGCTTGCCGACGGTCTTGCCCTCGCTGCGCAGGCGCTCGATGGCCGACCACGGCACCGCGTAGAGCGCGGCTTCGGCGAGGGAACAGAAAAAGGAAACGAAAACAGCCACGCCAACGGCCAGAAACAGCGTCAACATGCAGGCATCCCGGCAAGTGGTTCGCCGCCGCTGATGAGGCGGCCCGCTGTTACCAGCATAGCCCGGGGCGTCCGCTTTGGCAACGGGCGGCCGCCCCGCATGAGCCCGCCGTCCCGACTAGGCGGCGGCAAGCTCCGGCAGCACCTCCCAGAGGAGCCGCCCCAGCGTCTCCCCAGCCCGCCCCGCCACGGCGATAACCTCGGCAAGCGGCGCGGGGGCCATGCAATCGGGCAGGTTCTTGTTGGTGAGGCACGAGATGCCGAGCACCCTCATGCCCATGTGCCTGGCGGCGATGACCTCCAAAACCGTGCTCATGCCCACGGCGTCGGCCCCCCACTGCCGGTACATGCGCGTTTCCGCGGGGGTTTCCATTTCCGGCCCGTGGACGCCGATATAGACCCCCACTTCCAGCCTGATGCCGAGCCTGAGGGCCGCCCCCCGCGCGAGCTTGCGGAACTCGGGGTCATAGGGGCGGCACATGTCGGGAAAGCGCTCGCCGAAGGCGTCGCAATTGAGCCCGGTGAGCGGCGAGACGCCGGTGTGGTTGATCATGTCCGCGATGCACATGAGCGAGCCCGCCTCAAAGAGCGGGTCCAGCGCGCCGGCCGCATTGGTGATGACCAGGGCCCGCGAGCCAATGGCCGCCATGACGCGCACGCCCATGCAGACCTCCGCGGGCGTGCGGCCTTCATAGAGGTGGCAACGGCCGAGCTGCCCGAGCACAGGCACACCGTTGATGCGCCCCCACACAAAGGCCCCGGCGTGGGAGTCCACCCCCGGGCGGGGCATGGCGGGAAGAGCGGCAAAGGGCACGCGCACGCTGCCGGGCTGCGCCAGCAGGGCCTCCCCCACGGGGGAAAGCCCCGTGCCGAGCACGAGCGCCACGGGCGCCCGGGAGAGGTCCGCGCCCCCGTCCTCAAGGGCAAGGCGCAGGGCGGCCACGGCAGACTGGACTTCTTGCGGATTTTGCATAGAATCATTCCTTGGTAAAGAAAGGACGGCGTTACGCGGCGAGGCCCCAGCGGGCCTTGCGCCGCAGGATATGCCGGACAGGCGTTTGCCACAAGCCCGCGCCCCAGGCGCGCACCGTACGGGACTTTTCGGGAGAATCGCGTGAGCAAGGCCCAGGACAGCAAGAAAAAAGCCGCACCGGCTGCCGCACCGGCCCCGGACCTCTCGGGCCACAAGGTGCTCGTGGCCAACCGGGGCGAAATCGCCATGCGCATCATGCAGGCCTGCCGCAAGCTCGGCGTGGGCTTTGCCGCCATCTATACCGCTGAGGACGAAGCCTCGGGCCATGTGGAGCTCGCGCGGCGCATCGGCGGGGAGAAAAGCCTGTTCCGCGTCTCCTCCTACCATGACGCCAACGAGCTCATGGCCGTGGCCGACGAGGCCCTGTGCACCGCCGTCCACCCCGGCTACGGCTTCTTTGCCGAGGATTTCCGTTTCGCCCGCCGCGTGACCAAGCGCGACCGGTCCATGATCTTCATCGGCCCCTCGTGGAAAATCATCCGCGAGCTCGGCGACAAGATCAACACCAAGCGCCTCGCGCGCAGCCTCAACGTGCCCACCGTGCCCGGCTCGGACCGGCCCATCTATGACGAGCTGGAGGCCGAGCGCATCGCCAAGTCGGTGTTTGAATTCCAGGAGGCGCAGGGCATCCAGCGCCCCCTCGTGCTCGTCAAGGCCTCGGCGGGCGGCGGCGGCATGGGCATCGAGGAGGTCTACGACCCCGACCAGTTCCGCTCCGTCTATCGCCGCATCCGCAATTACGCCCTGCGCCAGTTCAAGGACGAGGGCGTGCTCATCGAGCAGCGCATCACCGATTTCAACCATCTGGAAGTGCAGATAGTCTCCGACCGCACGGGCCGCAATCCGGTGCATTTCGGCACGCGCAACTGCTCCATCCAGTCCACGGGCCTCCAAAAGCGCATCGAGGTGGCCCCTGGCTTCGCGCCGGAGACCCTGCACTACACCTTCGACGCCAACCGCGTGCTCACCGACATCGTGGATTACTCCCTCGCCATGGCGAAAAAGGTGGGCTACGACAATGTGGGCACGTGGGAGTGGATCGTCACCCGCAAGGGCGAGCCCTTCCTCATGGAAGTGAATACCCGCATCCAGGTGGAGAACGGCGTCTCCGCCTGCATCGCGCGCGTGCGCGGCGAGGAGGGCGTGGACCTCATCGCCGAGCAGATCCGCACGGGCCTGGGCGAGCCGCTCGGCTACACCCAGGCGGAAATCGCCACCGAGGGCGTTGGCGTTGAATATCGCCTCATCGCCGAGGACCCGGACAACAACTTCACCCCCTGGGTGGGCCGCATCGAGCATTTTTCGTGGACGCCGGAACCGTGGCTCACCGTGCTCACCCATGTGCCGCTGGACCATCCCTACGAGATCCCGACGGAATTTGACCCCAACCTCGCGCTTGCCATCATCTGGGGCAAGGACATCGACGAGGCCAAGGAACGGGGCCTTTCCTTCCTCGAGTCCCTCAAGCTCGAGGGCGTCAACGGCGCGGGCGAGCCGCTCAGGTCCAACGTGAATTTCCTCAAGGCCAATACCGGGCGCATCCTGCGTTTCTGAGGAAGCAAAAGGGCGAAATGGACAACAATATCGCAAAACGCATCCAGAGCCTGCGCGACAGGCTCGCCTACCTTCAGGACATTTTCGCGGGCAAGCACGCGGACAACGCGGATCTTTTGCGCGAGCGGCTGGACGGCTTCGCCAAACGGGCGGCCGACGGCTCCCTCGAGGACCCCTTCGCCGAGCTCGCCACCGTGGAGGACCTGTTCTCCTATGTGGAGCGCCGGCTTGACAACGAGATCACGCCCATGGACAAGGTGCGCATCGTGCGCCACCCGCAGCGCATCTGCCTGCGCGACATCCTCGAAAACGTCTATGACAACTTCACCGAGGTGGGCGGCCAGGACGAGCACAGCCTCGACCCCAGCATGCTCATCGCGCGGGCGGTCATCATCCGGCGGCGCGGCAAGAAAACCTACCAGCAGTCCGTGCTCGTCATCGGGCAGGAAAAGGGCCACGGCGCGGAGTTCCGCAACGGCGGCTCGGTGAAGCCCTGGGGGAACGCCAAGGCCCTGCAATACATGCGCGTGGCCGAGACCGAGGGCATCCCCATCCATGCCTATATCTTCACGCCCGGCTCCTACCCCATCGAGGACTATCCGGGCGCGGCCCAGCAGATCGCCCGAAACATCTACGGCATGGCCGGCCTGCGCGTGCCCGTGGTGGCCGTCATCTCCGAGGGGGGTTCGGGCGGGGCCGAGGCCATCGGCCTCGCCGACAAGCGCCTCATGCTCTCGCACGGCTACTATTCCGTCATCTCGCCCGAGGGCGCGGCGGCCATCGAGGGGCATCTCAAGGCGGGCGAACGCGCCACGCCCGAGCTCATCGAGCATTGCGCCGAAAACCTGCACATCACGGCAGAGGACAACCTGCGCTTCGGCTATATCGACCGCATCGTGCAGGAGCCGCCGCTGGGGGCGCGCCCCTGGCATTTCGAGTTTTTCCGCAATCTCCGGCAGGAGGTGCTCCGCGCCACGGACGAGGTGGTCATCTCCACGCGAAAGCTCCCCATGTTCCGGGGACTCGCGCTGTCGCGCCGCCGCAACCCCGAGGCCAATCTCGACGAGATGCACATGCGCTGGGGCCTCACCCCGGCCGCCAAGCTGCGCCTGCGCGAGCGGCGGCAGCAGAAGTTCCTCCGTCTCTCGCGCAATGCCGCCATGGACCGCCGCCCCTTCCTCACCAAGACGGCCACGGCCTTCTGGGACTGGGCGAGCAAGCCCTGGGTGGCCTTCAAGTACGATTTTTACCGCAAGCACCGCCGCAAGCTCAGCGGCTTCATGGAAGAGGTGGGCAACGAGTGGGAGACCTTCAAGGGGCGTCTCTTCTCGCCGCTGCACAAGATCGCGGGCCCACGCTCCAGGAAGGAGGACGCCGCGAGCGAGCTCACCGCGCTTTCCGCCTGGTCCGGCGACGGCAGGCGGCGCAAGTGGAACTACATCTCGCCGCGCTACAAGATAGACCGGGCCGTCACCTGCCCCAACAGCGCCTCCTACGGCTGCCTGGACCTTTGGGGGCCTGACCTCTTCGCCGAATTTGCGGGCGTGTGCAGCCATTGCGGCTACCATTTCCCCATGGAGCCGGAATGGTATGTGCAGAACGTGTTCGACGAGGGCTCGGTCTTTGAGTTCAACAGCGAGATCGAGGCCGGCAACCCGCTCGACTTCCCCGGGTTTGCCGAGCGCATCGCCGCCGCCCAGAAAAAAACCGGGGCCAAGAGCGGCTGCATGACCTTCGAGGCCCGCATCGACAACATCAAGATGGTCGTTGCCATGCTCATGGGCACCTTCCGGGGCGGTTCCGTGGGGGCGGCCGAGGGCTTCAAGTTCGTGGAGGCCGCGGAGCGCGCCGCCAAGAAGCGGCAGCCCTTCCTCGCCTATGTGCACGGCACGGCGGGCATACGCATCCAGGAGGGCACGCACGGCGTCATCCAGATGCCGCGCTGCACCGTGGCCGTGCGCCGCTATATCGAGTCCGGCGGCCTGTACATGGTGCTCTACGACACCAATTCCTTCGCAGGCCCCGTGGCGAGCTTCCTCGGCTGCTCGCCCTACCAGTTCGCCGTGCGCTCCTCCAATATCGGCTTCGCGGGGCCTGGCGTCATCAAGGAGACCACGGGCATGGACATCCCGCCCAAGTACCACCGCTCCTACCGCGCCCTTTCGCGCGGCCACATCCAGGGCATCTGGGACAGGCGGCAGATCCGCACCAACCTCAAGCAGGCCCTGATGACCATTGGCGGCCGGAACCTCTATTACCGCTAGCGGGCCGCTTACTTCCCCGCACAGGAAAGGCATGATCGACATTTCCGCGCTGCTCGACGAAATCAAGGCCTCCCCCTACCGGGAGATCGTCATTTCCGCCCCGCACACTGGCACGGTGACTTTCGCCGGGCTGAAACCGGGCGACCAGGTGCACGGCCCCCAGGGGCAATGGAAGGAAAAACCGGGCACGCTCGTGGCCACGCTGGAGCGCGAGCGCAATCCCAAGCCCATCTGCGTGCCGGAAAAGGGCGAGATCTCGGCGGTGCGCGACAACCTCGAGGGCGCTTTCGTGGAGGCCGGGTCGGAGCTCGCCGTGCTGCGCCACAAGCTCACCCGCGAGGAAGTGCAGGCCATCATCCTGCGCCGCGCGCTGCACCTGTTCCGCGCGCCGGAGCGGGCCAAGTATTATTTCACTCCCGAGGTGGACAAGAAGATCCGCGCTTCGGACGCCCACTCCGTGGCCGTGCGCGACGGCATGGAGCTGCTCATCATGTCGCGCATGAAGCGCGAGGCCCCCTTGCGCTATTCGGGCCCCGAGGGCGTCATTTACTCCGTCTATTTCACGTATAACGAAAATATGGACGCCGGCGCGCCGCTCATCGGCGTGTGCCCGCGCGACCAGCTCCCCGCCATTCAGGACGTCATCATGCGCGTCCAGACCGAATGGACGGAAAACGACTGAACGGAGGGCATCATGGGCAAAGTGCTGCAGATCAGGGTCACGGCCGTGACCTGGAATGAAGAACTGGTCGAGGACTACTGGCCGAGGCTCGTCAAGCTCGCGGGCACGGTTCCCGTGAAGAGCGAGGGGCGGGGCGTGCTCGAGCTCGTGCGCCGCCTGGACGAGGGCCTGCGCTTCATGAAGTGGTCCGAGGCGCGCCAGCGGGCCATGGGCCCCGGCATCCGCGAGGCCGCGCGCCTCAAGGCCGACCTTGAGGCGGCGCTTGCCGACTGGGACCCCCGCAAGGCCAATGGCCTGAGCGACGACCTTGAAGACGCGCTGGACGCGCTGGAGCGCGCCTATACGGAGTGAGCGGCCCGCCACCCCCATACTTCTTTCCGCTTTTCAGGAGCCTTCCATGCTGAACAAGGTCATGCTCATCGGCCGCCTCGGCCGCGACCCCGAACTCCGCTACACCCAGAGCGGCTCCCCGGTGGCGACGCTCAACGTGGCCACCGACGAATCCTATACGGACAGGGACGGCAACAAGGTGGAGCGCACCGAATGGCATCGCGTTTCCGTTTTCCAGCGCCAGGCGGAAAATTGCGCCAACTACCTTTCCAAGGGCAGCCTCGTCTATGTGGAGGGCAGCCTGCAGACGCGCAAATGGCAGGACCAGTCCGGCCAGGACCGCTACACCACGGAAATCAAGGCCCAGCGCGTCCAGTTCCTCGACCGCAAGGGCGAGCGCGGCCCGGCCCCGGACGGCGCGCCGGGCGACTGGGGCGACGGCGGCGGCCAGCGCCAGCGCCCGCAGGGCAACCGCCAGGGTGACGGCGGCCGCAACGCCCCGCGCGCGCCGCAGGCGCGCCAGCCCAGGCAGGAGGAGGACCTGGGCCCGGCCTTCCCCTCGGAGGCGGGCATGGACGAGGTGCCGTTCTAGCAAACCTGTTTTTCCCCAGCCGCCGGGCGCGCATGCGCCCGGCCCCTTTCAGGGGCGGCCTTCGCGCCTTTTGCGGACAGTGTGGCTGCCCCCCCAACTCCCTCCAACGGTAACAGCATGGCCCGCGTCCTCTACGGCATCCACGGCACTGGTCACGGCCACGCCATGCGCGGCCTGACCCTGGCGCGCCGCCTGCCCGAGCATGAATTCCTCTTCGTCGCCAACGACGACGCGGCCCGCGTGCTCGAGCCGGAGTTCCGCGTCCACCGGCTGCCCAATCTGGGCACGGTGTTCAAGAACTACAAGGTGGACGTGGCCGCCACCGTGGCCCGCGCCGTACCCCTGCTCCTTCACCGCGAACGCTATATCGGCGAGGCGCTCAGGCTCATCGACGACTTCCGGCCGCATGCCTGCATGACGGACCTCGAGTATTTCGTGCCGCGGGCGGCCGAGCGCGCGGGGCTCCCCTGCCTCACGCTGGATCACCAGCACATCATCACCTCCTGCCGCCACGATTTGCCGCTGAACATGCGCTGGGACGCCTTCGTGCAGGGCCTGACGCCGCGCTGGCTCTTCCGGCCCACAAGCGCCAACCTCATCATTTCCTTTTACGCGCCGGCCCTCTTACCCCAGTATGCCGCCACCACGCGCATCGCCCCGCCCATCCTGCGCGAGCGGGTGCTCGCCCTCACGCCGCGCGACGAGGGGCATGTGCTCGTCTACCAGAGCAATTCCACGCACAAGAAGCTCATCGACATCTTGCGCGCGGCAACAACGCGCACCTGCTATGTCTATGGCTATGCGCGCGAGGAGGGGCGCGAAGGCAATGTCATCTTCAAGCGCAAGAGCGAGGAGGAATTTCTCGAGCTCCTGGCTTCTTGCGCCTATGTGGTGCAGGGCGGGGGCCATACGCTCATGAGCGAGGCGCTCTATCTCGGCAAGCCCGTCCTCTCCCTGCCCATCCGGGCCATGGTGGAGCAGCGCTTCAACGCGCTCTATCTGGAACGCCTGGGCTACGGCATGCAGGCGGATCTCCCGAGCCTCACTCCGGACATTCTCCGCACATTTGAGTCACAACTTGACGGTTACAAGAACGCCATCGCACAGGAGAATTTCTGCGGCAACGAGCTCGTCTTCGGCCTCGTGGACAAATTTATCAGGACGGGAAAACTGGAGATGGGTGAGGCCGAAAACTGAAGCTCAAACAGATTTGTTCCCTCCTCGCCTGAAAGGGCCAATAGTCCCTCGCTCAACCCTGCCGCCACGTCCTGCCCGGCCATGAATCAGATCCCGGAGCTCCCCGCCATTTTTGGAGAAGTCATTGCCGAGGCGCGCGCCAGAGCCGGACTTTCGCAGGAGCAGGTGGCGGCGCCCATCGGGGCGAGCAATGTGTTCATCAGCCTTCTTGAAAACGGCAAGCGCCAGCCTTCGCTCACCTCCGCCATCCTGCTCGCGTGGAGCCTGGACCTCCCCCCTGAAGAAC